>JAIKYN010000022.1 GCA_024683155.1 Lachnospiraceae bacterium
GACAGACAGTACCTATACCGGTACGGTTCTCACAGGTGCTTTGGAAGACTATAATTCCATTGAAGCGCCGGAAAAGGTAAAACCTTACGAGATCACCGGAAGCCTGCAGGAAGCAGTGATGCTTCCCGGCAGAAGCTTTACTGTACTTCGAATAAAATAAAAGTGCCATAAGTGCAGAAATGAGGGAATGTATGGAAGAAAGAAGACGAATTACCCGAGTGACTTATCCCGCGCCCAGTATTATCGTGGATTGTCAGACACATGAGAAATATGTGACCAAAGCTGAGAATGTCAGCCCTCTTGGCATGGGTATCCGCGCAGATGCATCGGTGCCCAACCTCATCGGAAGAGACGTGATCGTTGTGGCAGCCACCATGATCATGTATGCAGATGTGGTTCGTCAGGATAAGCAGGAAGACGGATCTTATATGATCGGTGTGAATGCACGGAAGTTTACGGACGATGTGCTGCAGTACCTGTTTGATTCCATTGGCAAAGATGCGGATTGATGAAAATCAGAAAGGGTGTCACTTCATGAGAAGTGACACCCTTTTTTTATTTCTCTTCGTAGTAAAGCTTTACCTGAATGTTCTGGCTGTAATCTCCGAAGGACTCGCCGAAGAGGGTCATACCGCCGCGGTTCTGTGTATCTTCCGGGACGGAGAAGGTAAAGAAGATATCGCTGTTGTAATCCAGCGCCAGATTCTGAATGGTCACATTGGAAAGCTTGGTGGTGCCATCCATGAAGGTTCCGGCATTGTTGATGATCAGAGTCTTAAGCAGTCCGTACTGGTTTAAACCGATGGGCCACCAGTTGGGAGAGATCATACCCTTGCGGGCTCCGAAGTCTCCGGGACTGATCCATTTTCCCAGGCGCTGTCCGTTGATATCAAAGTAGATGTCGCTGGGATAGTCATCATTTACCTCCGGACATTCGGAGGAAATTTCAAAAGAAATCTGTATTTCTGTTAATTCCTGTCCGGGCTTTAAACGATTGGGAAAGGTATAGCTGATGCTTCCGTAGCCGATCCATAAGATATCTGCCTTGAACCGCTCGGGGTAGGAGAATACCTTGGGATTATCCAGATCTCCGATGAGGTTTCCCGAGGTGGAAAGCCCGCAGGTAGGGTGAACCTCCGCCTTCGTGTAATGTCCGATGGCGATCTCATCCGTATAACAGTTGCGGGAGGTAACCCCTTCGTAAGCGGTCAGATCCACGATCAGCCGTTCATGATTGGGACGCACTACCTTCATGATCCCCCGCTTGCCGGAGGTGGTCTGAATGGCCACAAGTCCCGCAGCTTCCAGCTTTCCTACGTGCATGGAGATCGCACTGTTGGTAAGGTCCAGAGCCTCGGCAAGATCATTCATACTCATATTATTATTCTCGTTGATCAATTCCATTATGTGGAGTCTGGCCGGCGCGGAGAGGGCTTTAAATACTTCTTCCGCCTCTCCCAAAGTCTTAAAGTAGAGCATTGTTGTCCCTTTCTTTCAACTTTTTATAAAAACATATACTATTTAATAAATCAGTTAATTATTTCACTATTTACCTAAACACGATTATATTCCGCTGATAAAAACCTGTCAATCTCAAAAATATTTTAGGCATTATGCACAAAAACGAGTGACTATTTTTTATTTCAGTGAAATGATTCAGGTCTTGTATTTCATTCGATAATTAGTAAAATGAAGGTAAGTTTAACTAAAAACAAAACCATTTAAGTCAAAACTGAAACATAAAGTCTTTATTACAACTTTTTGAAACTGTATTTCATTTTTGGGTTTAAGACAAAAAATCTGTTCTTTTGGTTTCAGTGATATAAACGAGAGATTCCGGACAGGAGAGCTACATGTTTCGTAAGGGATTAAAGAAAACAGCAGCAATTACATTATCGGCAGCCATGATCTTTGGAACTCTGGCAGGAACGGATCTCACTGCGTTTGCAGATGAGACTTCCACAGAGGCTGCGGCAGAAAGCACAGAGGGTACGGAAGAAGTTTCTTCTGAAGTGGTATCCGGTACCGACCGTCTTTCCTCGAATTACACCACTGTTTCAGCCGGTTATACCGCAGGGGACTATCAGGGAGAAGATGTAGTCGTTTCCATAGAAGAAGCTCTGGAAGATACAGCTGTATTGACGGCTGACACCTATGATTATGCAGGTGGTACTCAGGTTGTTTCCGCTTCCGCCGGTGATGTGATCCGGCTGACCATGGACGTTCCCGAGACAGCACTTTATTATGTAAGCTTTGATTATCTTTCCTATGATTCCTCCATTCTTCCCGTAGAGCTGGGCATGAAAGTGGATGGAGTCTATCCGTTCTACGAGACCAGAAGTATGCGCTTTGAAACCACCTGGGTCTCCGCAGAAGTAGATGTGGATCGTTACGGGAATCAGATCGTATCCCTTCCCGAGAAGCAGATCCGGTGGGAATCCAAGGAAGCCATGGATGCCAGCTATCGTTACGGCCAGCCCTTAAAGCTGCAGCTGACGCAGGGAACCCATGAAGTGGAACTTTCCGTTCAGGAAGGGAACATCCTTCTGGGCAACCTTACCTTAAGCGCTCCCGAAACCATTCCTTCTTATGACGGATCTTCCGTAGCAGAAGGAAATGCACTGATCACCATTGAAGCAGAAGACTTCTGTTTAAGGAATGATTCTTCCATTCATGCCACCGGAGAGTATTCTTCCGATGTAAATCCGGTTTGTACTTCTACTACGGTACTGAATGTGACCGATGAAGATTCCTTCAATGAAGCAGGTCAGAGAGTGACCTATGAATTTACGGTAGATGAGGCCGGTACCTATTACATCGGAATGAACTACCGTCAGTCTGAAAAGAATGACTTCCCCGTATTTACCGACTGGCGCATTGACGGAGAGATCCCCAGTGAAGCCTTTGCTTCTTATCCGGTGGAAGCCTGCAACAGCTTTAAGACCAGAAGTCTCACCGATGAAAACGGAAGTAAATTAAGCGTCTATCTGGAAAGCGGGACCCATACCGTTTCCATTACCATCAGCGCCGACAATCTTCGTTATGCACTGGAGAAGGTGGATGAGATCATGAGCGGCATCAGTGATCTGTCCCTGGAAGTGACCAAGGTTGCCGGAACCAATCAGGATAAATACAGAGACTTAAAGCTGACCCGTTACATCCCGGACGTACAGCAGCGTCTGGAGGGATGGGCATCGGATCTTCGCACCCTGGCCGATGAAGCCAAGGGGTATGTAAATGCCGAGGATGCCGAAGATGTGGCAGCATTTTCCTACTTACTCATTGCCGCAAGACAGCTGGAAGATCTGGCAGAAGAGCCCAATGAACTGGTGTATCGCGTCAGCGAGCTGTCCACCAGTGTGAACTCCATCAACACCCAGATCGCCAACTTCGTGGATCTGATCAACGATAATGACCTGGCCATAGACCGCATCTACGTATATCAGGAGGGAGCAAAGCTTCCCGGGGGACTTTCTCTGTTCGGATCCCTGGGATTATCCGTTACCCGATTTGTAGATTCCTTCTTCGGCCAGTCTTATTCGTCCTCCAATACCGATGATACCCACATCCAGGTATGGGTGAACCGACCCAGAACCTATGTGGAGATCATGCAGAAGATGGTGGATGAGGAATTTACGCCAAAGACCGGAATTGACGTGGATCTTTGCATCATGACCGATGCACAGAAGCTGATCTTATCCAATGCTTCCGGAGATACCCCCGATATCGCCACCGGCATCAACTACTCCATTCCTTATGATCTGGCTATTCGTGGAGCGTTGGTGGATATGACAAAGTTTGATAATTATAAGGAGGTGTTCGGCAGATACAGCGACGGACTTCTGGTTCCTTCCGTAGTGGGAGAAGGACTTTACTCCCTGCCGGAAACCATGAACTTCTACGTTATGTTCTACCGTACCGATATTCTGGAAAAACTGGGACTTACCCCGCCGGAGACCATGGAGGATCTCATCGCCATGTTACCGGATCTGCAGATGCGCGGCCTGAATGTGTATTATCCCACAGCCCCCATGGCAGCCATGCGTAACTTCCACGGAACCACTCCTTTGATCTTCCAGAACGGAGGAAGCCTTTATGGCGACACCGCACTGGATATCACCGTAGACAGCGAGGAGACGGTAGAAGGCTTTACACAGCTTACCGAACTCTTTACCTTATATGATCTGCCGGTGGATGTGCCTAATTTCTATCAGCATTTCCGTAACGGAGATCTTCCCATTGGTATTGCAGACTTTAACTCCTACAACCTGATCCTTAATGCGGCACCGGAGATCGCCAATTCCTGGTCCATTACCCTGGTTCCCGGTGTGGAGGATGCCGCAACCGGTGAGATCTACCGCTACATGGCAGGCGGCGCGGAAAGTTCCGTTATGTTTCATTCCACTTCCGAGAGGGAACAGAAAGCCTGGGATTTCCTGGAATGGTGGTCACAGGCAAGCGTGCAGGCCCAGTTCGGACAGAGATTACAGATCCTGTACGGGGATGAATATATCTGGCCTACGGCCAACATCGAAGCCTTCAGCATGTTACCTTATCCTACTTCCGATAAGGACATCATCATGGAGCAGGCCCGGTACATACTGGAAGCACCCAGACTTCCCGGAAGTTACATGATGGAGCGGGAACTGAGCAATGCCTACAATGACGTGGTAGTCAACGGCGAAAGCATCCGGTCCCGTATCGATGACGTAGAAAAGACCGTAAAGCGTGAGACGGAACGAAAGCTTACGGAATTCGGATTTAATGATGAAGACGGAAATGTGATCACACCTTACGTGGTTCCTTCCACGGACACCGTCCGGGAGATTTTGGAGAAGTAATTAAGAAACGATGGTATACAGCGTTTTAGTAAAAAGGATGTTAGCATGACAAAATCAAAAGTCGGAAAAAGATCCCATAACAACAAAGCCGGATATGTATTCGTATTCCCTTATGCAGCTTTGTTTACCGTGTTTATACTGGCACCGGTAATCATGGCGGTGGTCCTTTCCTTTACCAATTTCAATGCCATACAGTTTCCCCGGTTTGTGGGACTTCTTAATTACATCAACCTGATCACCAGCGACGATGTATTTATGAAATTTGTACTTCCCAACACCGTAAAATACGCACTCATCGTTGGTGTGGGCGGATATGTGCTGGCCTTTCTCTTAGCCTTCGGTCTGGCGAACCTGCCCAAGGGACCCAGAACCGTGTTTGCACTGATCCTGTATTCCCCCAGCATGACCACCGGTGTTGCCATGAGCGTGTTGTGGAAGATCCTCTTTACAGGAGATCAGACCGGTTACTTAAACAGCTGGCTCATGGACATCGGAGTGATCACGGAGCCTATCATCTGGCTGACCAATGCACAGTACCTGCTGCCCATTGTCATCATCATCGGACTCTGGTCCAGCATGGGTGTCGGCTTCTTATCCATCCTGGCAGGTCTGCTCAACGTAGACGAATCCTTATATGAAGCAGCCGCCATTGACGGTGTGAAAAACCGCTTCCAGGAAATGATCTACGTGACCATTCCCAGTATGAAGCCTCAGATGTTATTTGCGGCGGTCATGCAGATCGTAGGAGCGTTCCAGAACGGAACCATTGCAACCATGCTGGCCGGCAACCCGACACCGGGATATTCCGCACAGCTGATCGTGAACCACATTGAAGATTACGGATTTATCCGTTACGAGATGGGATATGCAGCCTGCGTTTCCGTGGTACTGCTTCTCATTGTACAGATATTCTCTTCCGTATCCACCAGACTCTTTGGTGAGAAAGACTGAGAAAGGAGGGCAAATAAGTGGCTTATAAAGGACACAGGATCAATCCCAAAGGATTTGAAAAAGGTCAGATCAAGATCTATCTCATGGTAATCCCCATGGTTCTGCTTTGCGGATTACCCATCATCTTCATTATTTTCCATGCTTTTAAACCCATGGAAGAGCTGTTTGCTTTCCCTCCCAAGTTCATCACCGTGCATCCCACGCTGGATAACTTCGCGAAGCTGATCAAAGCTTCCCGGACCGGAAGCATTCCCTTAAGTAAATATGTATTCAACAGCGTATTCGTTACCGTAGCAGTGGTATTCGGATCGTTGCTGTTTTCCACCATGGCAGCTTACGCCCTGTCCAAGATCAAGTTTAAGGGTGCCAGGGTGATGATGCAGATCAATCAGATCGCGCTGATGTTCGTATCCGTAGCGGTTATGATCCCCCGCTATCTGGTGGTCAACAAATTAGGAATGATCGATACCTACTGGGCAGAGATCCTTCCCCTGATCGCCCTTCCTGTGGGTCTGTTCCTGATCAAGCAGTTCGTGGATCAGGTTCCGGATTCCCTTATCGAAGCGGCATACATGGATGGAGCCAAGGAGTGGCAGATCTACCTGAAGGTCATCCTTCCGCTGATCAAGCCTGCAATCGCCACCGCAGCCATCCTGGTATTCCAGCAGGTATGGAATAACCTGGAGACCTCCAATTATTACGTAAATGATGATTCCATCAAGGCACTTGCCTTTTACATGAACACACTGACAAGTACCACCACCACCAATACGGTGGCAGGTCAAGGTATTGCGGCAGCAGCATCTCTGATCATGTTCCTGCCCAACCTGATCTTATTCTGTATCCTGCAGAAGAACGTTATGAACACCATGGCACATTCCGGAATCAAGTAGATGGGAGAGCATAAAGTGAAAAAGGCTTTGAAAAGAAAATTGAGATCCGCTTTGCTTTTGATGCTCATTACCGGAATCCTGGTAAGCGGCATCAAGCTTCCTGCAAAAGCAGATACGCCTTATAAAACCTATACGGTAGACGGCTACGGATCCGTAACGGAGACCCAGACCGCCTATCTGCCCTATGAGACCCTTACCAAAGTAGGGGAGGAGACGCTGGTAACACCTACGGATTTTACCCTGGTCAACGATGAATATATCTACATTCTGGACAGCGGTAACGCACGCGTGGTGGTTTCCGACATGAACGGGGAACTGGTGATGACCTTCGGCGAAGGCACTCTGGTAAGCCCCAGAGGGATCTACGTATCCAAAGACCGCACCACCTATGTGGCCGATCGTGATGCCGGTGCCGTATTCGTATTTGATGCAGAGGGAAATCTGACGCAGACCTATACCAAACCCACCGAAGCAATGTACGGTGAGACCCAGGAATTCCTTCCCCTGAAGGTAGTGGCCAATGCATCCGGCACCTTATATGTGGTATGTGAATCCAATACCAACGGTATCGTTCAGATCAGTCCCGTGGATGGCGGTACCTTCCTGGGATACTTCGGAACCAATGCCACCAAGGCAACCATCTGGACCATCATCTGGAGAGCCCTCCTGACGGATGCCCAGAGAGCCAAGATGCAGTCCAATATTCCGGCTACACCGGATAACATGGCCATTGACGATAAGGGTGTGATCTACACCATTACCAGAGGCGAGCACAATGATACCTTAAAGCGCCTGAACATCGCAGGCGTTAACATGATCGAGACCACGGAATATCCCGATATTCCCGCAGCTGTTGCAGCCGGCAACCATGACAACGTATTTGTTGCTACTCAGACCGGTTTCATCTACGAGTACAACAACGAAGGCGATCTGCTGTTCATGTTCGGCGGAAGCGACGACGGAAAGCAGAGGATCGGTCTTTCCACCAAGGTAGAAGCCATTCAGATCGGACTGGATGACAAGATCTACCTGCTGGATTCCGAGAAAGCACAGATCCAGATCTATGAGCCCACCGAGTTTACCGCTTACCTTCATAACGCCTTGTATCTGTTCTCCAAGGGACGCTATGAAGAAAGCAAGGAGCCTCTGGGCAAGGTTCTTGAGATGAATAACCTCTTTACCTATGCCAACATGGCCATGGGGAAAGCCCTTTATAAAGAAGGTAATTACGAAGAAGCCCTTCGTTATGCAAGGATCGCCAAGGATAAGGAAAGCTATTCCGATGCCTTCTGGGAGATCCGGAATGTATGGCTGCGGAATAATCTGTCCCTGATCGTCATGTTGATCCTGGGACTGGTGATCCTGTGGAAGGTACTGGCTTTCCTTCACCGGAAGAAACAGATCCTGGCAGGACCGCAGGCAGTGCTTACCAGAGCAGGAGATGTGAAGCTGATCAAACAGGTCCGTTACATGTTCTACTTTGTAAGACATCCTATTGACGGGTGCTATGGCATCAAGAAGGAGGGAAGGGTATCCGTTCTTTCCGCCAATGTGATCCTGGTGCTGGGGGCATTCCTGTATATCTTAAACAAGTACATGTGCGGTTTCCTGAACAAGACCGTTCGGGACGGAAGCTACGATGTACTTACCGACATCGGTATGATCCTCATTGCACTGGTACTGGTGGTTGGATGTAATTACCTGATGTGTACCATCAATGACGGAGAAGGAAAACTGAAGGATATCTATTGTTCCCTGATCTACAGCTTTTCACCTTATGTGATGCTGATGCCCTTCATATTCCTGTTATCCCATGCGGTATCCAACAACGAGATCTTCTTCGTTCAGTTTGGTAACTTCTGCATGTGGGTATGGATCGCGGTACTGGTATTTATCAGTATTCAGGAGATCAACGCTTATACCGTCAAGGAGACCATCAAGATCATCGGACTGACGATCTTCACTATCCTGATCGTTTGCCTCCTGGCATTTATCATTTACGTATTATGGTCACAGGTATTTGACTTTATCCAGTCGATTTTCGGAGAGGTGGTGTATCGCATTGGCTCATAACAGAAGAAACAAAGTGATCGCACGGATCCTTACCATTGTGATCGTCACACTTCTGCAATTTTCCGGTATCTTTGCAGACTGCGGATTTTCCGGAACCTGCAGAACCGTAAGGGCAGCAGAAGAGATCGACGGACATGCCTATGTGGCAGAAAGCGATGCCTATCGCCTTTACATGAAAGAAGAGGACCTGTCTCTGGTAGTGGAAAACAAGGAAACGGGCGCCTATATGGAATCGGCCATCAGCTACGATGACGGAAAGAACAATGACAGCTGGCTGGGAGCCATGAAATCCGCCATCGTGATGACCATGATCAACGGAAACGATGATACCCAGCAGGCCGATCTGATCAATGACAACGTCAATAAGAACATTACCTTTACAGACAACGGTTTCTCCGCAGAGCTGTACTGGACGAAGTATCAGTTCGGACTGACCCTGGAGGTTTCCATTACCAATGACGGTGTGGTGGCGAACATTCCCGATGCATCCATTCATGAGGACGGAACCAATTATTACATCGGAACCATTGCCCTGTATCCCTACATGGGGAACTCCTATCTGGATGAAAAGGAGGGGTATATCTTCGTTCCCGACGGAAACGGCGCCCTCATTTATCTGGATGATAAGGAAGGCCGGTTCAAGAGTGGATTCTCCGGCATGATCTACGGCGGAGACATCGGTCTGGATGAATCCGATGTGACCACCCTTCTGATGGATCGTTACAATACCATATCCGATGCGGAGAAAGTCATCGCTCCGGTTTTCGGTATCGCACATACCGATGATCAGCTGGCATTTTTAGGCATCGTGGAAGACGGAGAAGCAAGAGCGACCATCGAGTGTATTCCCAACGGCGTGTCCGTGGATTACAATCGTGCCTTTGCAAAGTTCATTCTTCGTAAGACCTATACACAGCCCACCAGTAATAACTCCACGGCAGGTTCCCTGCATATCTTCGAAGCAGAGAGAAGCCATTCCGACCTGCGTGTACGTTACATGTTCCTTTCCGGTGATGATGCGGATTATTCCGGTATGGCAAGTGCTTACAGAACCTACCTGCAAAAGGAAGGGCACTTACAGCAGGCCGATACCTCTTACAATACCCGGATCGATTTCCTGGGAGAGGAGCGGGAGAGCTTCGTACTGGGAACGTCTTCGGTGGTCATGACAGATACCGATGCGATCCGGGAAATCTACGAAGACCTGAAGAGTGAAGAAGTAACGGATATCCTTTCCGTATACAAAGGATGGCAAAAGGGAGGCCTGTATTCTCTTCCCATTGATTCCTTCAAGGTTTCCTCCGGCATCGGAGGAGCCGGGGCTCTGCTGGATCTTATGAGCGATTGCAAGGATCAGGGCATTGATCTGTATCTGTATAACAACGCACTGCTCATCAATCCCGATGAGAAGAATGCTACCTTCAACGTGGTAAAGAAGATCAACAAGCGCCGCTATGAGATGGAGACCTACATGGATGTCTATGAGACACTTCTGTATCTCACCCCTCAGCGCAGCGAGGAATTATTAAACCGGTACATCAAGGCAAGCAGTAAGAAAGGGGTCAGCAATCTGGCTCTGGCAGGAGTCAGTCAGAACCTGTTCTCCTACACTTACCGGGAAGATACCTATTCCCGATTTGACACACAGGATACCTACTCCGGGCTGGTATCCGAGGCGGCAGGAAGTACGGAGCTGATCCTGGAACAGCCCTTCGCTTATTTATGGGAGGATACCAAAGCCTTCCTGGATATGCCTTTGTACACCTCCAGTTATATTTTCGAGGATGAGAGTATTCCCTTCCTCAGCCTGGTATTAAAAGGAAGTCTGCCGATCTATGCGGAATATGTGAACTTTGAAGCCAATAAGCAGGAATTCTTCCTGAAGATGGTGGAAAGCGGTTCCTATCCTTCCTTCTACATTACCAAAGAGAGCTCCGCAGAGCTGATCTACACCAACTCCTGCGATATATACAGCTCCGAGTATTCTTCCTATAAGGAGACCATTGCTCAGTATAACCGGGAACTGTCGGAGTTAAGTCACATCACCGACGGAGCCGTGATCGAGCAACATGAGATATTGGAAAAAGATCTGGTAAAGGTAACCTACTCCAACGGAACAAAGATCTATATCAACTACGGATCCGGGGAGAAAGAAGCCGACGGGATCAGCATCCCTTCCATGTCCTATGAGGTAAGCAGATAATGGCTGAAAAAACAAAACGTAAAACGAAAAGAAGCCTGGAAGCCCGGGAAGCCAGAATGGGGTACTTCTTCGTACTGCCCTGGCTCATCGGAGTGCTGCTGTTTGTGCTCATTCCCCTGGGACAGTCCTTCTACTACATGTGGTTCAACATTCGTATCACCCCGCTGGGAACGAAGTTTAATCCGGTTGGAACCGGTAACTTCACGCAGATCTGGCTGGAAAATCCGGAGTTTCCCCAGCAGCTGGTGACCTACATCTGGCAGACCATTGTAGAAGTTCCGGTCATCGTGGTGTTTGCACTGATCATTGCCATGATGCTCAACGGCAAGATCAAGGCGAAGGGATTCTTCCGACTGATCTTCTTCCTGCCGGTGATCATCGTCAGCGGACCGGTTATGAACATGCTGGTCAGTGAAGGCGCATCCACCATTCCGGTGATGAATACCCAGGTGGTGATCAACGCACTGGATACATTTTTACCCTACAGCATGGCACAGTCCATTGGCGATCTGTTCGGTAATATGATCATGATCCTGTGGTATTCCGGGGTACAGATCCTCATTTTCCTCTCTGCGCTGCAGAAGGTGGATCCTTCCCTGTATGAAGCAGCCAAGATGGATGGCGGAAGCGGCTGGGAGTGCTTCTGGAAGATCACACTTCCCACCATTAAGAACTTTATCCTGCTGAATGCGGTTTATACCGTGATCTTCATGTCCGGTAACGAACAGAACGCGCTGATCGAGATGATCAAGAACGCCATGTTCTCCGGTACCAAGGAAAAAGGTTACGGATATGCATCGGCGATGGCATGGATGTATGCCGTAGTGGTCACCCTCATCGTGTTATTGTTCTTCCTGCTCCTGGGAAGCAAGAAAGATGTATACGACCGGATCGCGGCCAAGAGAAAGAGAGCACTAAGGAAAGAAGAAAGACTTCAGAAAAAGGTAAGGAGGAGGAACCAGCGGAATGTCAGAAAGATCGAAAAAGCAAGACAAAGCCATCGCTACAAGACCTACGACGGTAAGTCAGACTATTAAACAGAAGCTGACCAGAGAAAAGATCCACCGGTTCATCTTCGGAACCAGAGAAAAGCAGGGCTTCGGCAAACAGCTGGTGGTATATGCACTGCTGATCTGCATCGGGTTCGTTTACCTTTATCCCATGCTTTACATGATCAGTACCAGCTTTATGAGCCGGGATGATCTGCTGGATACTTCGGTAAAGTGGATCCCCAATCACCTTTATCTGCAAAATTACGTAGATGCGGCAAAGTCCATGGACTTTCTCATGTCTTTCTTAAAAGGCATTCTCATTGCTGCATTGCCTACTCTGTGTAATGTAGGGATCTGCATGATGGTTGGTTACGGATTTGCACGCTATGACTTTAAGGGAAAGAAGATCATGATGGGACTTCTGATCTTCACCTATATCCTTCCCAGTCAGGTGACCATGATCCCCACCTACGTGCTGTACAACAATATGGGTATCCTGGGAACCATATTTACCTTCATCATTCCCGCACTGTTCGGCAACGGACTGAACGCACCGATCTTTATCCTGATCTTTTATCAGTTCTTCCGTCAGATTCCGAAAGTGCTTACGGAAGCAGCGGCCATTGATGGCGCAGGACATTTTAAGACGTTCTTTCGGATCGCGGTTCCTTCCGCAATTCCGGCCATCGTAACCGTGGTGCTGTTTTCCTTTGTATGGTATTGGAACGAATCCTATCTCACCGAGTTATATGTGCAGGGATTATCGGCCAAGAGCAACTGGACCAACCTGGTTGTCCAGCTGAAGAACTTTGACTCATCCTTCCAGACCAGGGCCAGCGTAGGTGATACGGCCACCAGTCTGAATGAGTCGGTAAGAATGGCGGCGACAGCCATTTCCATTCTGCCGTTACTGATCATGTACCTGATCCTCCAGAAGCAGTTCGTCGAAAGTATCGACCGGGCCGGCATCACTGGAGAATAAAAGGGATATAGTAGTTTACTTAATGTAAGGAGGAACTTATGAAAAGGAACAAAATCACAGCAATGCTTTTAGCAGTTGCCATGACCGCTTCACTTCTGGTTGGCTGCGGAAACAGCACAGGCAGTGAAAGCACAGGCGCTGCAGCAAGCGGCGAAGCAGGTGCAGAGGGTGTTACAACCGATAACATCACTTTGACCTATTGGCATTATGAGGACGAAACAACCGTGAACCTCATGGCCGAAGCATTTATGAAGAAGTATCCCAATATTACGGTTGAGTGCAAGCAGATCGCAGATATGTCCACGGACCTTTCTGCAGCAGCTGCAGCAGGAACCTTCCCGGATGTATTCTCCGGTACGGATTCCGATACCGCCCTTGCCAACATGTATTGGGCAGATATTACCGAATATGTTGAAAACGATCCGGATATGGATAACATGATGGTTTCCATCAAGAACTATGGGATCGGTAAGTTTGATACCGACCGTTGGTTCGGACTTCCCACCTGGTATCAGCCCAGTGCCATCTTCATCGATCGTAACGTGATCAAGAAGCTGAACCTGGAGATGCCGCGTACCGACTGGACCTGGGATGAGATGATCCAGCTGATCAAGGATGCAACCGTGGATGACCGTTCCGGTATGAAGTATTACGGACTTGGTTTCTACAATCGTCTGGATTCTCTGTACGGTATCGCAGCCTGCGCAACCGCAGAACGTGCGATCAAGGGTGAGTTCGGTTATGACGGAAATGATTTCGATCTGTCCTACTGGGCAATCGGTGAGCAGGAGTTTGGTGATCTGCAGACCGGTGGTTATGTAGCTCCCAAGCAGGATACACAGGCTATGGAAGACTGGTCCGGTGACTGGGGAACCTGGTTTGGTGCAACCGGTCACGTAGCAGTATTCTCCGAAGGCTTCTGGTCTTATCAGAACCTGTGGGGAACCGACGGATATCAGGAGCAGTACGGTCTGGATATCGTTCCTTATGTAACACCTAACGTAGTGGATGAGAAGGATCACAACATCATCGCCAACATGTACATCGGTGGTGTGTCCACTTCCTGTAAGTATCCTTATGAAGCATATCTGCTGCTTAAGTTCATGGGTATCGGTACCGACGGCTGGAAGGCACGTCTGGATATCTATGAAGACGAAAGCATCACCAATTCTTCCGGTGTAGCATTAAAGCATGCCAACATGCCTGTTCCCATGACCCTGGATGAGGAAGTATGGAACCGTTATAAGGCAATGTTCCCCACCGATGAAGATCATAAGCAGTACTGGGATGATTATTTCGCATCCATTACCCGTCCTGTGCCTTACGGATGGTATTCCATCGCAGGTTACTGGAACTTCTGTGATCAGTACTTTAACAAGATCGGTATCCATGACCTGGTAGATGCCGGAACCGCTAAGGCAGCGGATTATGCAGCAGAAGCAACCGAGCAGGCAAACTATTATCATGCAGAAGCGATGATCTCTTATTTCGGACCCACCGGTTATGGTGTACTTTCCGATGAAGATCTTGCGAAATATCAGGCAGTTGTGGATTCATTCGGACAATAAAACGGGAGGAATTACCTAATGAAAAAGAAGCTTTTAAGCGTTCTGCTCTGTGGTGTTATGACCGCCGGCCTTTTAGCCGGTTGCGGTCAGGCAGCTACGGAAGCAACGGAAGCAGCAGGAGAAACAGCAGCTACAGCTACTGCAGCAGCGGACATCCCTTCTGACTACAAGTATTATTACTCTTTCGACCAGGCAGATGACAATGACGGTATCGTTAAGGTTACCTGTGATGCCGGTGCTACCATGGTTCCGGTAGAAAGAGAAAAGAACTATATCCCCGGTGTAAAGGGCGAAGCTCTTTATAACGATGGTGTTTACGGTTATGACCTGAGTGAAGTCAACGGTGTAGGTAACAGCTATACCATCGCTTACTGGACTTATTGTCAGAGAAGCGCTCTGTATATGCCCAATACCATCTGGGGCCCCGATATCAAGGGTAACAAGGACATTGGCGCTGAGCAGTGGGCAGCCTTTGACTGGCTGGCAAGTGATGATGATTCCGCTCTTCAGGTATTCCCCGGTATCTGGTCCAATGAAGGAGCCGGTGTAGGCCGTGCAGAGTGGAAGGCAGCAGGTTCCGATTCCAATACCGGACACTGGATGCACCTGGCACTGGTAGTAGATGAGAACAGCGTTTCCGCAGACGGTAACCTGAACATCGCGAAGGTATATGTAAACGGACAGGAAGTTGAAAAGAAGATGAACGGCGAAGTCGTTCCCGTGAACATCGTTAAGACGGCAATGGTTCCCGCTGATTCCTTCGAGTTCCTGCTGGGTATCAACTACTGGGATGCTGTATTTAAGGGAGCATTCGACGAACTGTACATCTATGATTACGCTTTGAGTGCAGAGCAGGTTGCAGGTCTGGCAGCAGACGGTGATCCTACCGTTGCTCTGGAAGAGCCTGAAAGAGTCATCGAGCCGGTTGAGAGCGAGACCTTCCTCACTGCGTTAGGGGATCTGTCTCTGGTAGCAGCAGAAGATCAGTATACTTCCGATGTATACGCACTGGCAGACGGCGGAAGCTATAAATTTACTTTAAAGAACTGGTCCGACGGTAAAGAATCCACCGATAACTACATCCTGAAGTTTGCTGCGGATGGTGCAAATGTGGCTACCATTTACGCAGATGCTACCGGATCACTGGCAGACGGTACCGATCTGATGAACGACTTTACTTACAGCTGGGGTAACTGGAACACATGGCTTACTTCCGTAATGATGGAAGCAACACCTGTGATCAATGTATCCAGAGATGGCTCCAATGTAACCGTAAAGTGTGATAACGTAGATATCTACGGAACCGCAGGAACCAATGTGGCAACCATTACCTTTGATTCCAAGGTGGATGCAGAGACACCTCTGGAGCTGACCTTTACCAATAAGAACAGTTATGTGGAGATCCTGGAAGCAAAGGATACCACCCCCAAGGCAGGCGGCATGATCGTTGGTGCCACCGATTGCAGCTCCGGTTTCTTCACCGAGTTTTCACCCATCTTCTCTGTTCCCGAAGGTGCGTCTGTGACCAAGAGCTTTACCAACTACACCAGTGGTGTGGAAAACTGGCATAACTTCGTGCTGATCCTGCAGAATACGCCCAGCGGACATTCCGCAGATCAGAATCCTGACTATGCAGAATATGCAGTGGTACGTGCCGATAATTATGGCTGGGGCGCAGGCTATGAAGGAATCGTAACCCCTGAGTGCGACTGGAACTGGGATTCCTTCAAGAGTGATATGGATGGTGCCAAGATCACCGCAACCATTACCAATAACGGAGATACTGCAGATATTGCCATTGTTGCGGAGACAACGGCCGGCAAAGTATATCATCAGAAGTATGACGGCATCAAGACCGGCGGCGATCTGTATGCTTGCTTCTCACTGGAACAGGCTTATCTGAGCTTTGATACCTTAACCGTTGGAGCAACCGATTGCTCTACCGGTTTCTGGGGACCTTTCTCTGATATCTACGCAGTTCCCGAAGGAGAATCCAGGACCGTTTACTTTAAGAACTACAACGATGGCGGCGACAACTGGCATAACTTCTATGTAGTACTTCAGAATGTACCTGCAGGTCATGGCGCAGATGCAAATGCTGATTATGCGGAATATGCAGTGGTACGTGCGGACAACTATGGTTGGGGCACAGGTTATGAAGGAATCGTAACGCCTGAGTGTGACTGGGATTGGGGCACCTTCATGGCAGATACCAACGGCGCTTCCGTAGAACTGACCGTTACCAATAACGGAGATACTGCAGATGTTGTAGCAGTAGTTACTTCCGAAGATGGTAAGCTGTATCATCAGAATTATCCCGGCATCAAGACCGGCGGCGATTTATACTTCTGCATCGGCGGAGAGGCTTCTTACCAGCTGATCGAAAAGCAGAAGGTGGGTGCTTCCGATTGCACCACCGCTTTCTGGGGACCCTTCTCCGATATCGTAGCAGTACCGGAAGGAGAGACCGTATACAGAAGCTTTGTAAACTACAACGATGGCGGCGACAACTGGCATAACTTCTATGTGGTACTGCAGAATACACCTGCAGGTCACAGCGCAGACGAAGCAGAAGGCTATGCGGAATACGCCGTAGTACGTGCCGACAATTACGGTTGGGGCACAGGTTATGAAGGAATCGTAACTCCTGAGTGTGATTGGGATTGGGCAACCTTCATGGCAGATTCCAATGAGGCAGCAGTTCTTCTTGCAGTGACCAATAACGGAGATACCGCAGATGTAGTTGCTTATGTGACTACTGCGGCAGGAAAGGTTTATACACAGACTTATAAGGGCATTAAGACCGGCGGCGATTTATACTTCTGCATCGGCGGAGAGGCTTCTTATCAGCTTGTTGACTGATCCTAAGATCTGAAATGTTTTGAATGGCTCCGGGGTTGGGGACTTGCTTAACCCCGGGGCTTTTTTGAGGAAAAGGATGAAAATAAGATCGATTGTTCGGAAAAAAAGAATGGTGGCAATGCTTCTTTTGGCCCTGATGCTCCTGTCCCTTACCGGATGCGCAAATCCTGCGGCTAAGGACGGGGAACGTACAGAGGGAGGCTATCAGGGGGAAGTGTCGGAGGTGAGTGATGATAACATCACCGTGACTCTGGCAACGGATCGATCTTCTTATAAGGCAGGAGAGGAGATCGCTTATTCCCTGACGGTGGCCAATGATCGGACAGACTATGTGGTGAGTATGGTGCGCATTGAAAGCACCAACGATGAAGCCATTCAGGAGATCGGTACGCCTTCTCTTAGCGGGCAGATCGAAACCGGTGCTTCCGCAACCTATGAAGGAAAACTGGTAGCTTATTCCGAAGAAGCCATTTCCTCAGAACCTGCAGAAAGGATCAAGGCTTCCGGTGACATCGAATCCGTTACCTTACGGCCTTATGTAAAGATCCGGGTAGATGATACCGAGCTGATGGTTCGGTATATCGTGGAGGTGATCATGTATCAGAAGAAAGTAGAGATCGATCCCGCAGATAAAGTGGTGCTGCAGACCGTGACCAGCCATGATCCTGCGATCGTAGTGGGAGAAGATCCGGAAGGAAAGAAGTGTTATTACATTTTTGGATCCCACAGAGCCTGGGCGAAGTCCTATGATCTGGCAAACTGGGATTATTTTATCAACAACCTGACCAGCGATTTCAGAACCATCTTAAAGGAACCTGCCGCCTGGTCCGCTCACGGAAGCGAAAACTACCGTGTGGAAGGCTATATGTGGGCACCGGATGTGATCTATAACAAAGCCATGGGGAAATGGTGCATGTACCTGTCGGTGGATGGAGAAGCGTGGTATTCCTCCATTGTCCTGTTAACGGCAGATACCCTGGAAGGGAACTGGACCTATGAAGGGATCGTGGTATATTCCGGATTTGCAAGTCCGGACTATTACAGCGAAACCGACGCACCAAGGGTACTTGGAAGCGACGAATATCCGGAGCGATACAACAAAGGAAAGAAGTGGGGAGACTATTACCCTAATAACATAGATGCCTGCGTATTTTACGATGATGACGGGAACCTGTGGATGAGCTACGGTTCCTGGAGCGGCGGCATCTTTATGCTGCAGCTGGACGAAGAAACAGGCCTCAGGGACTACAGCGTATCCTACGAGGAGAGCCTTCATTGCGATCCCTATTTCGGGACTAAGATCGCCGGAGGATCCTATGTAACGGGGGAAGCTTCTTATGTGCAGAAGATCGGCGATTATTACTGGCTGTTCATGTCCTACGGAGCCCTGGAAGCTAAGGGAGGTTATAATGTCCGTGTATTCCGCAGTAAGACCCCGGACGGAGGCTATACGGATTTATTGGGCAATACCCCTTATTTTGATAACTATGTGCTGAATATCAATATGCCCGTGGGGATCCGTCTCTTCGGCGGTTACCGCTGGAAGAACTTCTCTCAGGG
>JAIKYN010000042.1 GCA_024683155.1 Lachnospiraceae bacterium
GCGCCTTCTACGGCCTCCAGAACCTGATCATCCTGTGCAACTGCAACAGCCACCGTCTTGGTGGGGAATTCATGAATCTTCTTCAATAAATCTTCAAATGATTTGCTCATAGTCCCTTCTTTTCTGCACCTGTCGTGCGATATATTGATTTACTGCACTCTTGATAAGGATGAGGCAGCATAGTTCCCAACAGTATGATAAAAAAATAACACACCATCCTTAAAATCATACTCCATTAAAGGGTAAAAAGCAATAAGCGGCAACCTTGAAAGCAGTGGTTAAATCTGATAAAATATGCTTTAGCCGTTTTTTTGCGGGATTGGAGATTTATATGAGTAAAATCGTAGATAAAATATTTGGTACCCATTCGGAACGGGAATTAAAGCGGATCGAAGGGATCATAGAGAAGATCGAGTCTTACCGGGACAGCTATATGCAGCTTTCCGATGCCGAACTGAAGGCTAAGACCCCGGAGTTTAAGAAGCGTCTGGCAGAGGGTGAAACTCTGGATGATCTTCTTCCGGAGGCATTTGCTACTGTAAGAGAAGCTGATCGCCGTGTGCTGGGTATGGAGCCTTTCCGTGTACAGCTTATTGGTGGTGTGATCCTGCATCAGGGCCGTATTGCCGAGATGAAGACCGGTGAAGGTAAGACCCTGGTAGCAACACTTCCTTCCTACCTGAATGCGCTGGAAGGCAAGGGTGTACACGTTGTTACGGTAAATGATTACCTGGCTAAGCGTGATAAGGAACTGATGGGACAGGTCCACGAATTTCTGGGACTGACCGTTGGCTGTATCTTAAACAGCATGACCAACGATGAACGTCGTGAGGCTTATAACTGTGATATTACCTATGTGACCAACAACGAGCTGGGATTTGATTACCTGCGTGATAACATGGTCATTTATAAAGAGCAGCTGGTTTTGAGAGGCCTGCATTATGCCATCATCGATGAGGTGGATTCCATTTTGATCGATGAAGCACGTACCCCTCTGATCATTTCCGGACAGAGCAGCAAGTCTACCAAGCTGTATGAACTTTGCGATATCTTAGCCCGTCAGATGACCCGTGGCGAGGATCAGGAAGAGCTCTCCAAGATGGACGCCATCATGGGCATGACCAAGGAAGAGACCGGCGATTTTATCGTCAATGAGAAGGATAAGATCGTGAATCTTACCGAGCAGGGTGTTGCAAAGGTAGAGAAGTTCTTCCAGATCGAGAACCTGGCAGATCCCGAGAACCTGGAGATCCAGCACAACATCAATCTGGCCCTTCGTGCCAACAACCTGATGTTCCGTGATAAGGATTATATCGTAAAAGACGATCAGGTCATGATCGTTGACGAATTTACCGGCCGTGTGCTTCCGGGACGTCGTTACTCCGACGGCCTGCACCAGGCCATTGAAGCGAAGGAGCATGTAAAGGTCAAGAGAGAAAGCAAGACACTGGCAACCATTACCTTCCAGAACTTCTTTAATAAGTTTGATAAGAAATCCGGTATGACCGGTACCGCACAGACCGAAGAGCGAGAGTTCCGTGAGATCTACGGCATGGACGTTGTAGTGATCCCCACCAACCGCCCGGTCATCCGTATCGATCATCAGGATGCCGTATACAAGACCCGTCAGGAGAAGCTCCACGCCATCGTGGATGCGGTACAGGAATCCCATGCAAAGGGCCAGCCTGTTCTGGTTGGTACCATTACCATCGAGGCTTCCGAAGAATTAAGTAAGATGCTGCAGCGCAGAGGCATTCAGCATAAGGTGTTAAATGCCAAGTTCCATGAGCAGGAAGCAGAGATCGTTGCAGATGCAGGTATTCACGGTGCTGTTACCATTGCCACCAACATGGCAGGCCGTGGTACCGATATTAAGCTGGATGAAGAAGCCAAGGAGGCCGGCGGTCTGAAGATCATCGGTACCGAGCGTCATGAATCCAGACGTATTGATAATCAGCTCCGTGGACGTTCCGGTCGTCAGGGAGACGTGGGTGAATCTCGCTTCTATATTTCCCTGGAAGATGATCTGATGCGTCTGTTCGGTTCCGAGCGTATGATCGCCATGTTCAATATGCTGGGCGTTCCCGAAGGACAGGAGATCGAGCACAAGCAGCTGACCAAGGCCATCGAATCCGCACAGCGGAAGATCGAGGCCAACAACTACGGAATCCGTAAGAACCTGCTGGATTACGATCAGGTTATGAATGAGCAGCGCGAAAGCATTTATGCCGAGCGTCTGCGTGTTCTTAACGGCGAAAATATGCGGGATGCCGTATTCAAGTTTATTACCGATATCACCGAGAGCTGTGTGGATATGGCCATCGGTGAGGATGACGGATATGAGGATTGGAATTACAAGGAGTTAAATGAGCTGCTCCTTCCTAATATCCCCATCGCTCCCATTACCAAGGAACGTGTAAGCAAGCCTACCAAGAACGGATTAAAGCAGCAGCTGAAGGAAGAAGCTGTAAAGCTGTACGAGAGTAAGGAAGCAGAATTCCCCAATCCCGAGATGGTCCGTGAGCTGGAGCGAGTGGTTCTCCTGAAGGTTGTGGACCGTAACTGGATGGATCACATCGATGATATGGAACAGCTTCGTCAGGGTATCGGCCTGCAGGCATATGCCCAGAGAGATCCTCTGGTAGAGTATCGTTCTCTCGGATATGACATGTTCGAGTCCATGACGCAGAGCATTAAGGAAGAAACCGTTCGTCTGCTGATGCATATCCGTGTAGAGCAGAAGGTTGAACGTGAACAGGTAGCGAAGGTTACCGGCACCAATAAGCAGGATGAGGGACCGAAGGAGCCTAAGAAGCGTATCCAGGCCAAGATCTATCCCAATGATCCCTGCCCTTGCGGAAGCGGCAAGAAATACAAGAACTGCTGCGGACGTAACGCCTGAGAGATCGGGCAGCTAACACACCTGCGATACGGTGGCCCGGAAGACCGGGAAGAAACCATCTGAGACAGGATGAGAGTCCGGAAGACCGGGCAAAAAAATAATGAGAAGAAAGCGTGGTGAACGTAAGTGGTTGAATTAGATCAGATGAAACAAGAATTACTCGGCTATGAATCTCCTCTTGCGGAAGTGAGGGATTCACTTTAACTTACCTGAAAAGGAAAGGCGAATCGAGG
>JAIKYN010000171.1 GCA_024683155.1 Lachnospiraceae bacterium
TTCATGGCGCTGGATTGCCTTTAAGTTCGGCTTTGTGACCGGATGCTTTGCCACGAAGATGGTACAGCAATCTTCATAGGGTAAGATGGACGTCTCATAGGTTCCGATCTTCTCGGACACATCAATGATCTCCAGCTTATCAAAACCGATCAGAGGACGATAGACCGGCAGCTCACATACTTCGTTGGTGGCCATAAGGCTCTGCAGGGTCTGGGAAGCCACCTGGCCGATGCTTTCACCCGTGATCAGGCCATAGCATTCCGTCTCTTTTGCGATAGTTTCCGCAATACGCATCATATACCGGCGCATGATGATGGTCAGCTCATCATGGGGACATTGCTCATAGATATACATCTGGATATCCGTGAAGTTCACCACATGAAGATAGATGGGGCCGGTATATTTGGATACCTGACGAGCCAGGTCTACCACCTTCTGCTTTGCACGCTCACTGGTATACGGAGGTGCATGGAAATAGACCGCATCGATCTTAACGCCGCGCTTTGCCACCATATACCCTGCAACCGGAGAATCAATCCCGCCGGATAACAGCAACATGGCTTTTCCGTTACAGCCCACCGGCATACCGCCGGGGCCGGGGATCTCCATGGAATAGATGCTCATACGGTCACGGATCTCGATGTTGATGGTGATCTCAGGATTATGCACGTCCACCGTCAGTTCCGGATAAGCATCCAGAAGAGCCGCACCTACCTGAGCGCTGACTTCCATGGATTCCTGGGGATAGGTCTTGTTGGCACGCCGTGTATTGATCTTGAAGGTCTTCTTACGGTCTGCATAGACTTCTCCCATGTATTTCACCGCTTCTGCCTGCAGTTCTTCCAAAGGCAAAATGGGCAGCTCCAGCATAGGGCAGATTCCGGAGATACCGAATACACAGGAGAGATTTTCGATCACTTCGTCGTAATCATACTCCTCGGATACCACTTCCAGATAGATCCTTCCCATGGTCTTTGAGATCTTGAATTCACCGTCGCAACGCTTTAAGGCGTAGCGGATCTGCTGTACCAGCGCATCCTCAAAGATATAACGGTTCTTTCCTTTCACGCCGATTTCCGCGTATTTTACAATAAATGATTTCCAAAACATACGGATCCCTCATTTGTCACAGTCATATATAACGATCATTATCCGTGTCATATATGACTTTATTTATCCATACCATATATGGCTACATATATCAGTGCCGCATATATTTCCGCAGCACAGGAACTACATCATACAATGTCTGCAAGGTATAATCAAGTTCCTCCGCCGTTGTAAACTCGCTAAGTGAAAACCTTATCGTGGAATCCAGAAGCTCCTTATCCACCTGCATGGCCGTCAGCGTATCCGATACATGAGGACGATTGGTAGCACAGGCACTCCCTGCCGAGACGCAGATTCCCTTATCTTCCAGTGCATGTAACAACACTTCGCTTCGAACCCCGCGGAACGAAGCACTGATGATATGAGGTGCCCCTTCTTTACCTTTAGGACCGTTAATGGTAACTTCCTCCATCTGCTGCAGTCCCGCGCACAGCTTTTCTTTTAGCGCGTACAGTTTCTCACGGTTCCCGTTTAGATCTTCGTAGATCTCTTCGCAGGCACGGGCCAGTCCCGCGATCCCCGGCACATTCTCCGTTCCGGAACGTAAGCCGCCCTGCTGTCCGCCGCCAAAAAGGATGGGGCTTATCTTTACCTTCTCCCCTACATACAAAAAGCCCACGCCCTTGGGACCGTGAAGCTTATGACCACTGACACTGAGCAGATCGATATTCATTTTTTTCGGATAAATGGCATTTTTTCCATACCCCTGCACAGCATCCACATGGAAAAGAATGGTGGGATCAAAGTCCTTGATCACCTTCCCTGCTTCCTCAATGGGCTGGATCGCACCCACCTCATTGTTGGTATGCATGATGGATACCAGGATGGTTTTCTTGGTCAGTGCCTGTTTCAGATCCTCGATGGAAAGGATGCCCTCTTTATTGACCGGCAGGTACGTTACCGTAAAGCCCTGCTTTTCCAAATACTGCATGGTCTGCAGGATGGCCGGATGCTCCACTGCCGTGGTGATCAGGTGCATCCCCTTCCGTTTGCCCGCCATGGCACAGCCAATGAGGGCCATATTGTCCGATTCGGTTCCTCCGGAAGTAAAGAGGATCTCCTTTTCCTTGCATTTTAAGGTTTTCGCAATGATCGTCCTGGCATCTTTTACGTATTTTTCTGCCTCGATCCCTTTAAAATGCATGCTGGAAGGATTTCCGTAATCTTCCGTCATGATCTTTGTCATTAACGCAGCGACATCATCGTAAACTCTTGTCGTTGCGGAATTATCCAAATAAGCTTCCATACATTTTCCGATCTATATTTCATCCTGTTCCGTCCGGTATGCCACCCAGGCAATGGCCGTAAATCCTGCCGTTTCTGTTCGTAGGATCCGTTTCCCAAGTGTGACGGATTCAATTCCCAAAGTTTTTGCTGCTTCTACTTCGCTTTCTTCAAAGCCGCCTTCCGGTCCGATGAGGATCGCCACATCCTGTCCCGGCTTGATCTTATCCAGAACTTCTCTGGTATAGGTCATTCCTCTGGCATCTTCATACGGGATCATCTTAACATCCATGGCAGAAGCCCGGTTTAATGCCTCTTTAAAAGATATAACACCGCAGATCTCCGGGATGATCCCCCGCTTACTCTGCTTGGCTGCAGCTTCCGAGATCCCGTTCCAGCGCTCCAGCTTTTTCTTTTCCTTGGAATCTTCCACCTTCATAATACAGCGGGCTGTTTTCATGGGGATGATCTCATACACACCCAGCTCCACTGCTTTCTGAATGATCAGCTCCATCTTGTCGGATTTGGGAAGTCCCTGAAACAAATGGATCCGCACCGGAAGTTCCCGGCTATCCCCGGAAATGTGTTCCACACTTCCTTTGATCTCTTCTGTACCGATCTCCGTGATCCTGCAGAAGTATTCCTTTCCATCCGTTCCGTTACTTACTGAGAACTCCTCGCCCTCTTTCATACGGAGCACCTGCTTCATATGCTTTACATCCGGCCCCGTAATGGATACCTGATCGTCATGAATTTGTCCCGGTTCTACAAAAAAATGCTGCATCGTCTCTTATTTCTGTGCCGTGATACTGCACCACTCGCCTTGTCTGGTCACTTCCAGGATGATAAGACCTGCCTGTTCCATGGCATCCCGTACCACCTGTTCCTTCTCATTCAAAATACCGGATGTTATATAGATCCCGCCTTCTTTTAACTGGGCGGTGATCACCGGTGTAAGCGCTGTCAGCACATTGTGAAGGATATTAGCTACCACAATATCATAGCATCCGTAGCCTACTTCGTCCTGTACTGCCTGATCGGAGATGATATTTCCAAGGATGAACCGGAACTGTTCTTCCGGGATCCCGTTTGCCTTCATGTTATCCTTTACCGCAGGTTCCGCACAGGGATCCAGATCTGTTCCCACCGCAGACTTTGCGCCATACATTAAGGCCACGATGGATAAGATACCACTGCCGGTTCCCACATCCAGAAGCTTTGTCTCCGGAGTCAGATGCTTCCATATCTGGCGGATGCACAGCTGCGTGGTCTCATGCATACCCGTTCCAAAAGCGGTACCCGGATCGATATGCAGGATCTTCTTATGCTGATCTTCCGGAGCTACCATCTCCCAGGAAGGGATCACCAGCAGGTCATCCACATGGAACTGATGGAAATAGTTTTTCCAGTTATTGATCCAGTCGATGTCTTCCGTCTCCGTAACCGCAATACTGCCGGAGCCGATGTCCATATAAGAAGCGGTCTCTGCCAAAGTCTCTTTGATCAGATCCCGGATCTCTTCCACAGGTTTGGATTCCCCGTTCAGCACACAGTTTCCCGCATCATCCTGTTCCACAAAGAAACTAAGATATGCGATCCCGTCATCTGCTTCCGTCTCCGGAAGGATATCTACAAACATCTGCTCTTTTTCAAGTGGTGTTAAAGGAATCTTATCCTCGATCTGTGCGCCTTCAAGGCCTACGTCATAGAGATCGGAGATAATGATGTCTTCTGCTTCCGTTGTGGTCTGTATCTTGAAACGTGTCCACTTCATGGGCTTCTCCTGTCCTTAGTTAAAGAATTTCTTC
>JAIKYN010000190.1 GCA_024683155.1 Lachnospiraceae bacterium
CATCGGCATTTCTGATCCTGGGGGCACTGCTTCGAGAGAAGGCAGATTATCGATTATCCCGGAAGGAACTCAAGATTGAGGGAAATGTGGCACGCTCTCTGATCGCACTGGGAGTGCCTGCGGCCATACAGAATGCGGTATTTCAGTTTGCCAACCTGTTTATTCAGGCCGGCGTGAATTCCTTCTCACCGGTAGTGGTGGAAGGAAATTCAGCGGCAACCAATGCAGACGGACTGGTCTATGATGCCATGGCTGCCTTTTATGCGGCTTGTACCAGCTTCATGAGCCAGAACAACGGCGCCGGCAAAAGAGACCGAACCATAAAAAGCTATTGGATCTGTTTGATCTACTCCTTTTTAACCGGCCTTATTATGGGTTTGCTGCTGGTGTGGTTCTCCAGGCCTTTCCTATCCCTGTTTACACAGGACCCCTTTGTACGGAAGGAAGGAACCTACCGGTTGACCATTATGGGTTTTTCCTACGGAGTGTCCGCATTTATGGACTGTACCATAGCGGCCTCCAGAAGTCTTGGAAAAAGCGGTGTGCCGTTGGTGATCGTTATTATGGGCTCCTGCGTTTTCCGTGTGATCTGGATGTATACAGTATTTGCCTATTTCAGAACCATCTCATCCATTTACTTGCTGTACGTCTTTTCATGGACCCTTACAGCTCTGGCGGAGATCCTGTATTTCGCCTACATCTGGAAAAAGTCAGAACCTGGGAAATAATTCCGGGACTTCCCGTAATCCGTGACGCAGGATCAGCTCTTTCCCTTCTGTAAAGAAATCGTCGATACACTCCGGTTTATGAGCATCGGAATTCATTACGACATTAATGTCATAATCTGAGGCAATGGCCCAGAATTCTTCACGAGGATAAGGAAGTCGTGTGGTATTCTGGGCTTTTGCTTTTGTCATGCCGCTGGTATTGACTTCCAGAGGAATATGCATGGCCTGAGCAGCTTCCAGAATGGCTTTGGCACATTCTTCCGCGTCCTTGTTCCAGTCGTATACATTGGTGCAATACAGATCCGGGTGGGCCATGAATTTAAACAACCCCGATTCCATGGCTTTGATATACAGATCTGCGTAGATCTTATACTGAAGCGGATGCATGGGTCTTCCGTCAAACCACATCAGTTCTCCCCGGAAATCATAATAATGAACGCTGCCAATGAGATAATCCATGTGCATGCGTTCCAGGATAAAGTCTTTATAATACCATTCGTATTTCGGCATATAGTCGCACTCAAGTCCCAGGAAGATCCGCAGCTGCGGATACATCTTCCTGGCTTTTAGTACGGAGCCGATATACAGGGGAAGCTCTTCTCGCTCCATGCGGATATGGGCTTTCAGATCATCCGGGAGGGGTGTGTGATCTGTAAAGCCCACATCTGTAAACCCCCGTTGGAGGGCTACCCTGCAGTAGTCCTCCGGCATCCCCTGCGCGTGTTTGCATAATTTAGTGTGGGTATGATAATTTTTCATGTTTGGGTTTATTCCTTTATGGAACCGAGCATAACGCCGGTTACAAAGTATTTTTGGATGAACGGATATACCACCATCATAGGAAGGACGGATATTACGATCACCGCGTATTTTACCAGCTCCCGGGCAAGACTGAGTTCACCGTCTTCACCGGCCAGCTCCAAAGCGCTTTGTGAGTTCATGACAACGATCTCACGCAGCAGCAACTGCAACGGATAAAGGCTTCGGTCCGTTACATAAATGGCGGTATGGAACCAGGAATTCCAGTGCTGTACGATGTAGAACAGACTGATAACCGCCAGGATACCTTTGGAACAAGGTACAACTACATTGGTAAGGGTCTTAAAATGTCCGGCTCCGTCTATCCTTGCCGCATCGATCAAACCGTCAGGTAAGGAGGAGAAGGAGGTCTTCAAAAGCATAATGTTATAAACGGACAGGCAGTTGGGAATAATGATCGCCCATACCGTGTTTAACATATTCAGATTACGAACCAGCAAATATGTGGGAATAAGGCCGCCGTTAAACAGCATGGTAAAGGCCAGTAGGAAGGTGAGCTGATTCTTCAGCAGAAGATCCTTTCTGGACAATGCATATGCGGTAACAACGGAACCGAACATACCGATCAAAGTTGCAGAGGTTACATAGCAGAGCGTATTCATATATCCTCTTACGATGGAACCGTTCTTTAAGGCCATACGATAGCCGTTCATGGTGATCTCACCAATGGGTTTTAACAAAAGTCCCTTATATGCTAACAGCATAGCGGGATCGCTGACAGAAGCACAAAATACATGCCAGATGGGAGCAAGACAGATAAAGGCTACGATCAGCAGAATAATGATATTAAAAACATTGAAAATGTTTTCTCCTCTAGATCTTTTCATTCTATCCTCCTGCTTACCACAGACTGCTGTCTGTCAGTTTACGACTGATTTTATTTGCCGCTATGATCAGCACCAGGTTAACGACAGACTGGAACAGACCAACGGCAGTGGAGAAACTGTATTCCGTACCTTCCTGGAGACCGATGCGGTAAACATAGGAACTGATAACATCGGCTTTTTCATAGACGGAAGGTGAGTATAACAGAATGATCTTCTGATAGCTGACCGACATGATGCTACCGATTCGAAGAACCAGCATGACTACAATGGTAGGAACCAGACTGGGAATGGTAATATGAAGGGTCTGCTTCCAACGGCCTGCACCGTCCATGCGGGCTGCTTCATAAAGCTCCGGGCTGATGGCGGAAAGAGCAGACAGGTAGATGATGGTGCCGTATCCCAGATTCTGCCAGATACCGGATGCTACGAAAATGGACTGGAAATAATTGGGATTGGTCAGCAAAGAATCACTGGAACCGGTGAAAATACCTACCAGGTTAGCGATCAGACCGCCGGATTTGGTAAAGTCCTTTACCAGACCACAAACAACGATCATCGATACAAAATAAGGCAGGTAGGTAATGGTCTGAATAAATTTCTTATAGGCTTTGTTATGTAATTCGTTTAACAGCAGAGCAAGGGTGATAGTCAAAGGAAAGGACCAGACAATGCTCTTTAAGCTGATGGAAAAGGTGTTGGCCAGAAGACGCCAGAAATACATACTGCCAAAGAAACGCTGAAAGTGTTCCAGGCCAACCCAGGGGCTTTTAAAATAGCCCAGTTTGATCTTATAGTCCTGAAATGCTGTGATGATACCCAGCATAGGAACATAATGATATCCGATAAAATAGATTAAAACCGGGATCAGCATGATATAAACCGATTTATTCATTTTAAGATCACGCTTGATCCGTTGCCGCAAAGGCTTTTTCATGAGTCTTTTAAACTCCTTTCAGGTGTGGCTGATGGTGAAAATACTTCGAAAAAAAGGTACAAAAAAGGAAGCCCCCGGCGCAGCGTATACCCGCGGTGTCTGCAGAACTTCCTTTTTTATACAATCTTAAGGACGAATCAGTTATCTTGCGCTATAACGATCTACAGCGGCCTGCTTCAACTCAATGGCACGATCGATGTTCAGCTCTTTCAGCTTAGCAACGAAGGTATCATAAGTATAAGTGCTGGTACCTGCGATCATCTTGGCGGTTTC
>JAIKYN010000204.1 GCA_024683155.1 Lachnospiraceae bacterium
ATCGATGATCTTAAGAGAAGCCTCTACCGATTCGTTTATGATATCCGTGGACTTTACGATATCCTGTTGCTTTTCGGCTACGCTGGTCATATCCTTCGTTGCCTTATCAACGGTCCTTGCCATGTCCGAAAGAGCCTGTGAGAGGTTGTCTACACTGGACTTGATATCTGTCTCGATTTCCTTGTTCTTCTTTGAGTCCGTTATATCCAGTATGGAACCTGCAACAACGATGGGTGTACCATCACTCTCCCTTACGGTTGTGCCAATGGCCTTGAACCATCTGTACGTTCCGTCTTTACGCTTCAGTCTGTATTCCAGATCGTAAGGGGTGCGGCCGGAATAATCGCCGACATGCTTTGAGAAAGCGTCCAGAGCTGCCTGCTTATCATCCGGATGAAGACTGTCGCTCCATGAATTCAGTACATTGGGAAAATCCGACTCATCGCGGTATCCCAGAAGATGTCTGAACTGCTGACTCCACCAGAAGGGGTTATTGGGATTGGAGGGATCTTTGCCGATCACGTTCATGCTCCAGCTACCCTCGGACAACGTGCTGTCTATGGCTTCATGACGCTGCGTTTCTATTTCCAGCTGTCTTGCCTGTTCCGTCTGCTTCGTTATATCAACAAAGATTCCTATGAAGATCAAAGGAACGCCGCTCTTATCCCTGGAAAGATTTCCGGCTGCACGGAACCATCTGTATTCTCCGGACTTTGTCTCTAACCGGTAGTTTACATCATATTTCTTTTTACCGGTCTTATCTGACACAGTCGCACCAAACTCTGACAGAACCATATCCTTATCTTCCGGATGCAGTCTGCTGGTCCAGGCTTCCAGTGTGTCCGGGAAATCTGTCTGATCCCTGAAGCCGATCATCCTGCGGAATTCATCGCTCCAGTTGACCCTGTTGATCTCACCCGTAGAGTGATCGAAATACATCTCCCACATACCTGAGAGAATAATTTCGTTTACCATTTGAAGCTTTTTCGATTCGCCATGGGCATACTCCACGATCCGGGCAACCTTGTCGTTGATCTCCCGTATAGCCTTTTTGTCTCTTTCGGAGGTCACCTCACGCTCACTGATCAGATCTCCGCCCTTCAGGCTATCGTCTACACTGCAGTTGTCGATCGCCGCAAGTAACGCATCAGACGTCGTTTCTTTTTTGAATACCATATAAATCTCCCTCGCATTATTATTTAATGATTATTGTTCAAAATAATTCTACAATTTTTATGTTACTATTGAATAAGAGTGAAATCAATACAGTGTTGTTCCAAAAAGCAGAATGTTTCTGCGAATTCTTAGGCTTTTGCTTTTTTCCCTGGCTTACTTTAAGTCATATTCCAGCTTGACGGTGATTGTCGCTGTTTTGTATCTTGATGTGGTGTCAAAAGCGCCATCATAAGCGTAACTTGAGGTTCCGGAATTTTTAGCAGTGATCTGAAAAACCCCAAGGCTGGAATTGTTCAGCTTGCCAAGCTCTGCGCCTGAGTTTCTGGCAATAATATCAATACGTTCTTTCGTATTGGCAGCCGCTTTATCGATCAGATCCAGTTTTAATTCTTCCAGTCCGGAATAATAGTATTCCGGAGAATAGGATGAAAGCTCCACTCCCTGATCCAGGAGAGAGGATATGTCTCGTGATATTTTTTCGACTGTATCAAGATTGGAAGAGGTCACTACTACACTTTGTGACAGCTGATATCCCTCCGGCTCGGAGCCGATATAGTTACCCTGATCATCATAATTATCACGATAGGTTCTGGAAATATCCACGGAATTAAGAACAATCTCGTCTTCCGTCAGACCCTTCTCGATCAAATATGATTTTACCGTACCCGCATCTTTCTTGATTTTATCGTAAGCCTCTTGGGAAGTCTCGGCAGTTGCGGAAAAATAACCACGCCAGATGATCGTATCCGACTCAAAGTCCGTACTCGCACTGCCTGTTGCAGTGATCACATGACTGCTCTCCGATCGGAAATGCGTAAGCCCTATGGCTAGCGCTACACAACTTATTACAATGCTAAGTCCTATGATCAGTGCAGTAATCCATGACGTTTTCTTTTGTTCCATATCATTATTCTCCTCGTTTTGCTACGACCTCATAACTATCTTTATTATATCAAAAGACGCTGCATTTTTTCTTTAACATAACCTTAATTTGGGTTTCCTTTTACAGAATGCTTCACGTCATTTGGGGCTGATGCTATCCTGGGGTTTCGCTACATAAAAAAATGACACACCGTTTGGTGTGTCACTTTTTTATGAGAGCGATAGACGGGGCTCGAACCCGCGGTCTCGACCTTGGCAAGGTCGCGCGTTACCAACTACGCCACTATCGCATTTCTTTAGTTGTTGTCTGTCGGACCCGACGGACAAGAATTAATATACCATCCCCGCCAAATAGTGTCAACACTCTTTTTTACTTTTTTTCATCTTTTTCCCTTTCACCGGAAAGAGCCGAACATTTCCCATAAAAACGGGGAGCCGCAGGCTATGCAGCTCCCCTCTTTCTTATGAAAAACGATTCGTATGAACAGAATATCTGTTACATCTTTTCTTACTGCTCCAGCTCGAAGAAATCCAGATCGCTCTTTAAGGAATCTGCCAGACGCTTTAATTCAGCAGAAGTATCTGCCAGCTTCATGGTCTCGTTGTTCAGTTCTGCCATGGCATTGGAGGTTGTCTCGGCAGAAGCTGCATTCTCTTCGGAGATCGCAGACAGATTGGTCATCAGGTTCACCACCTTGTCACCGGCCTTCTCGCAAGCCTGTGCCTGTCCCAATACACCGGTAACGGACTCCTTGGTAAACTGGATTCCGTTGCTGACGCTGCCGAAGATCTCATTGGTTGCATCAATATCATTCTTCTGGTTCTGGATCAGCTCGGTTACCTCATTGATAGTCTCAACTGTACGTCCGGATTCTTCGGTCAGCATATGGATGATCTGATCGATGATACCTGCGGACTGATTGGTCTGATCTGCCAGTTTTCCGATTTCCTCTGCTACAACCGCAAAGCCTCGTCCTGCTTCACCGGCACGTGCTGCCTCAATGCTGGCATTTAAGGAAAGCAGGTTGATCTGATTTGCTACGGATGCGATGAGGCTGATAGCATCCTGGATCTTTCCAACGGATTCATCGGTCTTGCGAACCTGATCCGCGATCTTATGGAAAGCTTCCGTGGTCTGATCACTGGAATGCATCAGATTGTTCATGTTATCGGTTGCTTCCTTGCCGCTGACGCTCATTTCCGTAAACTTCTCGGATAAGGTGGTCACGCTTCCAAGGATCTCATTGATATTGTCTCCCATATCCACTACTTCACGAGAGGAAGATTCGATATCTCTTGCCTGGTCTACGGCACCTACTGAGATCTGACCTACGGTCTCACTGATATCGGAAGCAACTTCCTTGGTCTTGTTGGCGCTTTCTTCCAGAGATACACCGGAATCTGCCAGAACATCGGTCATATCCTTTACCTTGGAGATGGTGCCTTCCAGGTTATCCATAAAGCCGTTCAGACTGGATGCAAAATCTGCAAATTCATCCTTTCCTTCTGCATCGGCACGGGTTGATATCTTACCTGCAGCAATCTGTTCCACTGCACTATGGAAGGACTTCACACTCTTGTTGATACCGGTAATGACACGTACCATCAGCAGTGCCAGGATCACCAGACCGATCACCAGAACCACCAGGATCAGAATATTCACCATGCTTCTTACCTGATTCATATTGGCAACGGCACTGGTCTGAATGGTGTCACACAGACCGGATAAGGAAGCATTGATCTCCAGATTCTCTGCTTTGATGGCCAGGGTCTGTTCATCAATGGCTTTGATCTTGTTAAACAGCTCCTTCTTTACATTTAAGAATCCCAGAGATGCCTCTGCCAGAGCAGGATCCGTGGTGTATTTGGGTATATTGGCCTCGATCTCGGCCATTAAAGTCTCAATATCTGCCAGGTTTGCGGAAACATCTTTGCCTTCCACAACCAGCTTGCTGTAGTTTGCCACCTGTGCATCCAGATTATCCAGTGCGGAAGCAAAGCTGTATACTCCGGAGATCGCTCCACCATACTGGAACTGCTGGCCGGACTCTGCGGCAGGATCCATATACAGTTCATAGCGAAGTACCGGATACTGCTCCAGATCGATATCTACAATATTAAAAGTAACGGAAACTTCTTCCCATCTTGCGTTGTTCGCATCGTATTTACCGGTAACCTTGATGGCACGCTCTCCACCAAAGTCGCAAAGCTCTGCATCCGCCAGTCCGTCACCGGATTTCTCAATGGTCTCAACCTGACTCAGGTCGATATCCAGCACCTCGGAACCGTTGATCAACTGGAAGTTCTTTACGTAGTAAACAGACTGATACGTTAAGGTACCACCCACACGGGAGATCATGTTATTACGTTTACCAACCACCGGAAGGGGATTTTCATAGATCAGAAGATGATAGGTTTCGCCATCTACTTCCACCATCTCTCCGCCTTCTCCGGTATGGCCTACGATCCAGGGGATCTCCATCCATTCATTGTTGTTTACCAGGGTTTTGAAGCTGTCCCTGAGATCTGCGCTGGCAGCTGTAAATTCCTGATACAAACCAATGGATGCATCATAACCACGCTG
>JAIKYN010000212.1 GCA_024683155.1 Lachnospiraceae bacterium
GCGTGATGATGATGTAATACATGATATTTAATACCAGCTGTGGTGTAATGCCATCTCGTCCGAAGAAATACGCAGCACAAACAATGGCCACAAAAATGGAATTGATACAGGTCATGAAACGAACCATGGCCGGTCGTACCATGGTAGTATAATCCATGGCCCATGCAGAGAAATGATCGATGGAATCCTTGAAACGCTTAAAGGAAAAGACGCTTTGTCCAAAGGTTTTCACCACAGGGATCCCCCGCACATATTCCACGCCTTCATTGGACATTACTTCCATGGCGTTCATAAATTCCCCCATTTTGGCCTGCATGTTTTTCCCCATCATGCCCATCATGCAAAGAAAGCCCAGCAAAACCGGGATCATGCAGATCAGACCGATGCGGTAATCAAATGCCAGCATCAGCACTGCCAGCCCAATGGGTGTAGCGGAAGCCACTGCTTTATCCGGCAGGTTATGAGCCACGAAGGTTTCCGTTGCCGCCGTGGAATCCATGATGATACGGCGGATCTTTCCCGTTCCTTCCTCATCGAAGATCCCCATGGGCAGATCAATGACTTTATGCAGCAGGCGGCTTCGCATATTGGCCTGCATATGAAAGGATGCGATATGGGTACAAAATAATGCCGCAATATAGATCAGCATGGACAATAACATGATCCCAACCGCCTGGATCGCCAGTCCTGTTATAGCATCTCTTTCTCCCTCTATGGCTACTTTCAGGATCTTCCAGATGATATAGTAAGGAACCATCCCTATCAGAGCGCTCGCTCCCGCAAGCAACCGGCCAAGGGTAACCAGTATCCCGTATTTACCGGCATATTCCATCAGATCTTTTAATGGATTTACTTTTACTTTCATTTTTCTCTCCCTCTTATTTATATTCCGAATATTTCATGCCATCCCGGCATAAAAAAGCGCTCCAGCGTATCCAGATAGTGATCTATGTTTTCCGGATCAAAGCCATGGATCACCGGTTCAAATAAGGCTGTGGTATAGGCGCTGATCAGGATGTGCAGTTCTGCACTGTCCACATCCTTCACCGGAAAGCCCTTCTCTTTCAGAAATCGCAGGCCTTCCTTCATCTTTTCTTCCTGCTCTTTCACCATGTCATGGATAAAGTTCTCGTATCTGGTTCCGGCAGCGCCGTTTACCAGCAACCGGAAAAGATCTGCATGGGGAATTGCCACGGTTCGCACCATATCGATCTCCGACTGACTGGAAAGGCCTTGGAACGTCCCTTCGTTCACTGATCGATAGGCCCCGGTAATATGGCCATCTTCCCATTCCTGTAAGGCGGTAAGCGCCGGCTCTACCACCTGATAGAACAGATCCTCCTTATCGGTACAATGACGGTATAGTGCTGCAGAGGTTAATCCTGCTACTGCCGCAATGGTGCGGATGGATGCTTTCTCATAGCCTACCCGCAGGAATTCGGCTTTGGCAGCCTGCAGTACTTTCTGATGACTGAGTGTTTTATCTCTTGGCATTGTGTCTCCTTCTTTGCATCCAATGAAATCTTCACGGTGCAGACCTGTTTCAGTAATTCTCCGTCATGGGTTACCAGGATCACGGTTTTACCTTGTTCTTTCAACTGTTTCAAAATATCTGCCACCTGCAGCATATGCCGATGATCCAATCCGCTGGTCGGTTCATCAAACAAAAGGATCTCCCGCTTGCTGGCCAGCGCGGAAGCAACGGCAACCCGTTGTTTTTGTCCTCCGGATAACGATAGGGGATGCCGCATGGCCACATCCTCCAGATCCAGCAGCCGAAGGATTTCCATGGCTTTTTCCTTGTCTTCCCGTTCCTGACTGATCATGACTTCTTCCAGAACACTGTCCGTAAAAAGTTGATGGTTCACATCCTGCATGACCATATACAGGTGCTTTAACCTTTGCTTACGATTCCAGCTTTGTCCATTGTACGTAAGCATTGCCTTGCACCGTTTCTCCATACCGCACAGGCAACGGAGAAACGTGGTCTTTCCTCTTCCGTTTGCCCCCACCACCGCAATGATCTCTCCTTTCGGCAGTTCCAGACCGGGAATATCAAGTAACATCGATTCTCCCGGATATCCAAATCGCAGATCGTTCAAGACCATCCGGTCTTTGTTGTCTTTTACAGGAGGCAGTTCCATGGTTACGGCATTTTCAAACGTTTTTCCCCGAAGCCCCCGTTTATGCAGCTCCTCTTCGGAAAGAAGGGAAAAAGCTTCTCCCGTATAAGTTTCCCGGATCTCTCCGTCCTCCATCACGAGAACCTGATCAATGTAAGGCAACAAATACGCAATGCGATGTTCTGCAATGAGCACGGTTTTTTTCTGTTTCTTCCATAATGCCAGCATTTTCTGTAAGTGGCAGACTCCCTTGTAGTCCAGATTGGCCGATGGCTCATCCAGGGTGATCACTTCCGGTTCCTGGGCCGCCACTCCCGCGCAGGCGATCTTCTGCTTTTCACCTCCGGAAAGCTGAAAGATATTTCGATCCATCAGGTCCTGTAAACCGGTTTGTTTTACCACTTCCTCGATCCTGCGGATGATCTCTTCCGGCGGCATTCCAAAATTCTCACAACCAAATGCGATCTCACTGGTGGTATCTACATTAAAAAACTGACTTCTGGGATTCTGAAATACACTTCCCACGTGGTGGGAAAGTTTTTGCAGAGGCGTATCCGAAGTGTGCCACCCGTTTATCAGAACCTCTCCTTCCAGCTTCCCCTTGTAAAAATGGGGGATCAATCCGTTGACACAACGGATCATGGTGGTCTTACCACATCCGGAAGGTCCACAGATCAGAGTGATCCTCCCTTCCTCAAAAGAGCAACTGACATCCTTCAGACTCTTTTCTTCTCCCGTATAGGAAAAGGACACATGTTTAAATTGGATCATAAAATAATCCTCCGAATATACTCCAGAATATGGTCAGAATACAAAACCCTATGAGCACATGATCCAGGAAACGCATCTTTACCTGCCAGATACAGGTTCGTTCAACACCTACTTCCAGCCCTCTGCACAATGCCGCCGCCGAAAGCTCTTCTCCGATCAGCGTACTATCCGCAAGCAGAGGGACCAGTCGATATTCCACCATTTGAGACGCTTTTCCGCCTCCCATAAAAATGCCGCGCATTTTCATGGCGTCCCGGATCGAACCATACTCTTCCCGGATAGTGGGAAAATACCGGAAGATCACAGAAATCGGAATCAGAATGGCATCCGGAAGGTGCATTTTCTTTCCGGCAGCAATAAATTCACTGGCTTTTGTTGTTGCCATGATATAGCGTGCCATAAATACAGCCGGCAAAAACTTCACAAACACATACACCGTAAGAGCCAGTACCGATTGCAGTGCTGTAAGATCCCCCTGTAGTAAGTTCTGCGCCACAAAGCTGCAGCCATATACCAGAACGGAGATCAAAAACAGTTTCCACCTTCGGTCCGACAACAGAAGTAAAACCGGAATAAATACCAGGATCCAGTAAAATACCTTCATCTTCTCCCCTCCGGTACCTCCCAGCACATAGACAGAAATGACAAATAGAAGCAATAACTTGGTCCTGGGATCGATGAGCGAAGTCGGCTTTAGATTTACCTTATAATCCATTTACACAATACCGGCTTTCTCAAAATGTTTTTTCAGAACCTTGGTTCCGATATAGCCGCCTAATAAACCAAACAGGAAATTGGCGATGAGAAGCACCGGACTCATCCAGGCAGGAAGCAGGGCCTGCACGGAATCAATGTATTCCTGACCATATTCCTGGCGGGTAGAGAAATACTCTTCCGCATTGTAAAAGATCCCGAAATAATTGGACCAGATATACAGATTGGATACTGCATAGGCAAGGATGCCCATTTTCTTGCTTTTATATTCACCCTTGCGATAAATAAATTCCGCGATCAGACCGGTAATAGTTCCTACAATGGTGGCATAGTAACTCATGCCGGTCACCCAGAGCATAAGGCCCAGCAGGATATTCACAAGAAGGATCATTCCGAATTTCTTTACTTTTGTAAGAAACAGCATATATGGTATGCCGGCGATCACGGGAGGGATCACAACCAACGAGAGCATCATAACGGGAATGATCCCCAGACAAGCGAAGACACACAGAAGGACCGCCAGGATCGCCGTATAGATTCCCACATGGATGAGATCTTTTGCATTTAATTTGTTGGAACTGTTTTCATTCATAAGATGTAAACTCCTTTGTTGTTTTTTAGTGATCAATGATCGCTTTTTGTTCGCTAAAAAAAGGAGAAGCTCCCGCTTCTCCTTTTAATAAACCATATAAGCCCGAGGCATCTCTGCCTGAAACAAAACTTCGTAGACCATAAGTTTGATAGAACCTCTTTTTAAGTGATCAATGATAACCGGAACATAGGTTAACATAGACTAACCATCCTGTCAAGTCCAAACCATGACAAAAAATGAGGGGTAATAAAGCAAAAAATAGGTTGTATCTCCTCTTTGCGAATCAGTATATTGAGTTTGAGGTGTTTCAATTCTTACGATCGGAGGAATGAAATGAAAATCTATGTCAACGCAAATGCCGCAAGAGGCGGCAACGGCTCAAAGGAATCTCCCTTCAAAGCCATTGATGATGCTGCAAAGATCGCACTTCCCGGAGATGAAGTCATCGTTGCGCCCGGCATCTATAGGGAGTACGTAAACCCCAGACACGCAGGCAGAGAGGACGCCCGGATCATCTATCGTTCGGAAGTTCCTTTGGCAGCTGTGATCACCGGTGCCGAAGTCGTAACCCAGTGGAAGAAATACAAGGGAACCACTTATGTTACCACCGTGGATAACACCGTATTCGGTAACTACAATCCCTATATTCAGGAAGTGGAAGGTGACTGGTATTTTGCAGACAATCACATCCACACCGGTACGGTCTATGTCAATGACCGCATGTTCTATGAGACCCAGTCCCTGAAGGAATGCCTGGCAGGTGAAGTCTATGAACGCAGCTGGGAGCCGGAACGATCCGTTTACAAATGGTTTTGTGAGCAGGATACCAAAAACAACACCACCGTGATCTATGTTAACTTCCAGGATCTGGATCCTAAAAAGCAGAAAGTGGAGATCGCGGTTCGTCGTAACTGCTTTATGCCCAGTGAAAAATACATCGGATATATCACCCTCTCCGGCTTTACCGTATGCAAAGCCGCAACCACCTGGGCACCTCCCGCCGCTTATCAGGACGGCATGATCGGAGCACACTGGTCCAAAGGCTGGATCATTGAGGACTGCGAAGTATACGGCTCCAAATGCTGCGGTATTTCCTTCGGTAACTATTCCCAGGAAAACAACGACAACTATTTCTTCAAGAATCATGTAAAGAGTCCTACCCAGATGGAACGGGATGCCGTCTGCCGCGCACAGTATGACGGATGGACCAAGGAAACCGTAGGTTCCCACATTGTACGAAGATGCAATATTCACCACTGCGAACAGACCGGTATTGTTGGCCGTATGGGCTGCGTCTTCTCCATCATTGAAGATAACCATATTCATCACATCAACAATATGCGTCAGCTGGGCGGTGCAGAGATCGCAGGCATCAAGTTCCATGCTGCCATTGACGTGATCTTCCGTCGTAACCACATTCACAACTGTTCCATGGGCATCTGGACCGACTGGGAAGCACAGGGCACCCGTTTTACCCGGAACTTCCTGCACGATAACAATCCTCCTGCCTCCGTGGATGCAGGACCGGACCGGTTTGATCAGGATATCTTCGTAGAAGTAGGACACGGTCCTACCCTCATCGATAACAACCTGCTGCTCTCTCCCTGCTCCGTACGTATTCCTACGGAAGGCGTTGCCATGGTACACAACCTGGTATGCGGCTCCTTCGTTATGGTGGGGAGTGGCGTAGACAGCGTGGTCAACGGCGTCAGAGAGCCTCGTTATACGCCTTATCACATTGCTCACCGTACGGAGGTCCTTGGTTTCATGACCATCCTTCACGGGGATAACCGGTTCTATAACAATATCTTCCTGCAGAACACACCGGTTCCCAAGGATTATCTCAAGGGCTGGGATCCTGAACGGGAACCCTCCAATCTGGAAGTAGGTACCCACGTATGGGACAGCTATCCGGTATACGAAGACTGGATCAAACAGTTCGATCTGGACGTGCATCGTCCGGATATGGGCAAGCTGGCATCGGCGCACTTTGGTCATCTTCCCGTATGGAGCCACGGCAATGCCTATCTGGGCGGCGCCAAAGCCTTTGCCAAAGAAAAGGATAAACTGGTAGATAAGAAGAAGGCTTCCGTTACCGTAGTTGAGAAAAACGGTAAGTATACACTGAAGACCACTGTGTTTGATACCGTAAAGGATTTTGCGGTACACTGCATTGATACCGATACTTTGGGCAAAGCCTTTGAACCGGAAGAAAAGTATGAAAATCCCGATGGTACGCCCATCACCTTTAACGAGGATTATTTCGGCAACAAGCGGGGACTTCACATTGTACCCGGACCTTTTGCCGCAGAAACCAACCTCAAGACCTTTGTCTGGGAAGACTGAACCCTTAAAAACCTTTGTCCGGAAAACGGACCCTTAAAAACCTTTGTCCGAAAGACGGACCCTTAAGATAACAAATGGCAGGAAAGATCTCTTTCCTGCCATTTCTCTTTACTTTATTCAACTGTTTCAATGGTTTATTCCATGTATTTCAATGGATTATTCCCATGATGTATTCAATATGGTGTATTCAATATTTTCTACGGTTCTTCAGTTCCTGATAATTGATCAGGTACTGTTCATAGCGCATCCGGGCGATCTCTCCTTCTTCCACGGCTTTCTTCACTCCGCAGTCCGGCTCCATGTGATGTACACAGCCGCTGAATTTGCAGGAAGCCATATACGGTTCGAATTCCGGATAGTAATCCT
>JAIKYN010000275.1 GCA_024683155.1 Lachnospiraceae bacterium
AGCTGGAATAAGCGCCAGACGATCATTCCGGGGGGGAAGAAGGTAGAAGAGGGCTTTTCCTATAGTTCCGGAAACAATACAGAGTGGTTATCGGTGGAACAGATCCGCGATCTGCTAAAGACCATTGATCCGGATTAAACAGGAATATTTATGGATCGTATTTATTTAGGAATTTATTATATTTCCATCATTGGTGGAATTATACTGGCAGCAGTCGGAGTTTATTTCTTTTTTCACGATAAAAAAGGGAGAGAAACAGATATCCGGACTTCTGTAATAGAGGGAGAAGTAAGCCGTATTGCGGTGTTACTTCTTTTTCTTGTTGCACTGATCCTGCGGTTATTCCGTTTGGGAGAGGTTCCCTATGGAATTAATCAGGACGAAGCCATGTCGGTTGTAAATGCCCGTGCGATCTTCGAAACGGGAAAGGATTTATGGAATCATTCCTATCCGGCAGAATTTATCGCATGGGGTAACAGTGGTCAATCGGTTTTACTGGCATACTCCATGATCCCACTGATCGCACTGTTTGGAGATGGCCTGGCGGTGGTTCGGATCATACCGGTTCTATACAGCATGATCGGATTGGTGGCCTTTTATTTTCTTGCGAAGAAATTGACATCTTCCAATACGGCCTTTGCAATTACAGTACTTGCAGCTTTTTCCCCCTGGCATTTTATGCAGAGCAGATGGGGGCTGGATTGTAATCTTATGGGACATCTGTGGATCCTGGGAATCCTGATGCTCTTTCTGGCGTTGGAGAACCGCAGATGGTATTACGGGGCAGCGGTGGTATTTGGCTTGTCTATGTACAGTTATGGCATTTCATTTTACACGATTTCCGTGTTTTTGCTGATCGGAATCTTGATCCTGTTAAGAAGGCAACAGATCTCGCTGAAGCAGACCCTTGGTTGTATCGGGATATTCCTGTTGGTTTCCCTTCCCATCGACTTGACCATGCTGATCAATACATTTCACCTGGAGACTCTTTCAATCGCCGGGATCACGATGCCGCTGTTACCGGAGCAGATAAGATCTCAGGATATTTTACTGTTTGCCTTTTCCGGGGAGCAGCTGCTTTCCAATGGGAAGTCATTATTGACCCTTCTGCTTGGACAATACGATCATCTGTGGTTTAACAGTAATCTGTTCTTTGGAACCATCTACCTTTGCTCCATGCCGTTTGCACTGGTGGGATTGGTGAAAACCGGATATGAAGCACATCGTAACGATGATGGCAAGTGTAAAAGCCGTTGGATGCTAATTCTGCTTTATGTGCTGATATCCTTGCTTTCCGGTATCCTTACCAGGGAAGTCAATGTGAACCGGATGAACTTCCTGTATTATGGTCTGATCCTTCTTACCGGGATCGGCATCATGACTTTGTTTGAAATGCGAAAAAAATGGAAAATGATGGTATATGGGATGTATGCTATAAATATACTGGCATTTTTGTTTATGTATTTCACATTATGGGCCAATACCTCCGATTTCTTCGGAGATTATGAAGCTGCGATAAAAGCGGCCGGAGAAACCGGGAAAGAGCATTGCGCAGTAGTTGTGGAATATGATAGTCCGGATATGGCAAGGATCCTTACCATGTATCAGCAAAAGATCCCTGCGAAAGAATATCAGGATGGATCTTTTGATCGTAAGTTTATTTTTTATGAAGACCTTCAGACGTTGGATTTGACGCCGGAAGACATGTCTTATGTGGTACGTCTGGCGGATGCATCTGCGTTTCCGGACACCTATCAAACCGATATTTATGGAGCATATGCAGTTGTATACAAATAGTACGAAACAAACAAATAAAATCGTACTCCGCATCCTTTTCGGAGTACTGATCGTTGGATACAGTGTGATCACCTATCAGCTTTTTTACCGTCAGTGCATCCATGTGGATGATTTTCCGTTATATGTTTCGGATATGAAAGCATATATGCAGACAGCACTGGGGCAGGAAAGCGGATATGAATTCCCCTATCCGGTTTTCTTTGCACTGATCCGGCTGGTAACGTTCCTTTGTCCGGTAGAGCAGGCGACAGCGCTGGTTACTACTGTATTGAATACCGCAAGTGTTTTGTGTTTGGTGTATTTCCTGGAGAAGGACCTTGGGGACAACAAGAACATATGGAAGAAGGCCTTGATCCTGATGGCTGCTGTAAGTCTGGTCTTTGTTTCCATGTTATATGCCCCCAGTGGGGTCTATCTTCCCGGTATGGATCACAAGTATCTGGGTGTATTTACGGCAAATCCTTATCATAACGCGACGTATCTGGCGACACGTCCTTTTTCCATTGTGGCGTTTTATCTGTTTTTGCGGATCCGGAATCATTATGAAGAGAAGATCGAAAAGGGTGAAGCCATAGGATTTACGGTTGCTTTACTCCTCACCACCATGACAAAACCCAGTTTTACCCTGGTATTTGGTATGGCTGCAGCGGTGGTTCTGATCATAGGACTGATCCGTGGTAAGGGGAAGAATATACGGCAGACCATCCTTTTTGCCGTTTGCTTTCTTCCAACGGTTCTGGATCTGCTGTACCAATATAAGGGAGTGTTTGAAGCACAGGGTTCGGCAGAAGAAACCGGGATCGGTATCGGCTTTTTCTCTGCATGGAGTCTGTATTGTCATAATATTCCGCTGGCCATTGTCCTGGCACTGGCATTTCCGGGATTATACCTGGTGTTACATTTGCCCGAACTGAAAAAGGATAAAACCTTTCGGTTTTCATGGGTTATGATGGCCTGTGCATTTTTCTCTCTTGCTTTTTTGTATGAGAAGGGAGATCGATTCGATGATCTGAATTTCTCCTGGGGATATATGCATGGTATTTTCTTTGTGTTTGCGGTAAGCCTTACCCGATTAATAAAGGATAGTTTTCTTTTCCTGGAAGAAAAGAAGAAAAGCGGCAAAACAGGAATGCTATTGTCGCTGGAATGGTTAGCGTATCTATGGCATCTTGGCTGCGGGATCAAGTATTTCCTATACTTATACAATGGATTTGAACACATGGCATTCTAGAGAAAGGATATGGAGCAAGGTCGTATGGAGAAAGCTCAGAAGTATACGATAAAAAAATGGATCGAACTATCCCTGCAGCTTTTGAGAAAGCCTGTTTATTGGGGATCACTTCTTATTACTCTGCTATGTGCTTATGGTTTTTTTATCACCCATTATGCGGTGGGGATCGATGATACGGCAATGAGCCGCTATTTTATTGAGGGGCTGGCTCCTGCACAGGGACGGTGGGTGATCTTTCTGGTCAATAAGATCATCCCTCTGATCTATTTTACCCCGTTTCTTACAGATTTCCTCGGAGTACTGTTTCTGGCTGTGTTTGCAGTTCTTTTTTGCGGATTATGGCAAATGCTTTCCGAAGGCAGGATGAGGTCATGGATGCTGGCCATCGTTGCATGTCTTATTGTATCCAGTCCGATCACCAGCGAGGTGTTTGTGTACTATCTGCATAATGGTGTGAGCATCGGATATGTTCTTACCCTGATGGCAGTTTTTCTGCTTTTCAGAACCCGGGAGCAAGGGTTATTTACCAAAGAAGTGGTGAAAGATCTTTTTTTTGCAGCCGGTTTATTGACCATTGCTTTAGGGTTGTATGAATCCTTTGAAGTAGCCTTCGGAATTCTGGCAGCCGGTGTCTTACTGCTGGAATTGTGGTATCATCCCGGAGAATTATCCGGGAGACAATTTTGGGCCTACTTTGTACGACTGGTCCTGATCATGGGAGCAGCGGTGCTTCTTCGCGTTTTGATCGTAAACGGAATTATAGGCATATGGGGATTTGAAAAAGGACAGACCCGAAGCCTGTATCTGGGATGGATCTTCAACAGCGGAGCAGGAGCTACCATCCGGTCCTATTTGCAGTATATTGTTCTTTTATTCGGATTAAACGGCATTTTCTATGT
>JAIKYN010000357.1 GCA_024683155.1 Lachnospiraceae bacterium
AGTATGATTTTGTTACAAGGTGGTGATTTATGAGTATTCCCGCCTTGGGTGCTGATTCAAAAAGAGGGGACGCATGACAGGTATCGGCAATTTTTCTCCCGTAGATCCGTCTCGGACCGCTTCCGAAACGGGTATACAATCTCCGGGGAAAGCAGAACTGCTTCAAAAATTACATGCTGCAGGCAAAAGCGAAGCCGCTGCGGAGCGGTTTACTTCGGTGCGGGCTGCTATCCGTGCCGGTGTCATCGAATGCGAAACCTGCGCCAATCGTAAATATCAGGATGGCTCCGATGAGCAGGTGTCTTTTAAGTCTGCCCAGCACATCGATCCCAATGCTGCCGCTGCCCGGGTGAGAGGGCACGAACAGGAACACGTTTCCAATGCCTATGACAAGGCAAAACAGGATGGCGGCAAGGTCCTGCAGGCCTCCGTTGCCATTCATACAGCGGTCTGTCCCGAATGCGGACGCACCTATGTATCCGGCGGAACCACTACCACCCGGATCCTGTATCCTCATGAGGATAATCCTTATCAAAAAAACAGAAAGGAAGCCGATAACGGCCTCCTTTCCGGAATGAACCTGGATGTGGGAGTTTGATCTCCTGCATCCTTTTTAATTTTTTAAATTTTCTCCTTCTTGCCAGGGCCGGAAGCGCCTGTCTTTTAACCCTTACTGCTTCTGATCATAGTATACCGCAGGGTTGATGTTGTTCCCTTCGGTGGAGTACAATACTGCATCCTCCAGATCGATATCTGCCGCCATCAGCAGCACGGAATCGTCATTGATCCATTCATATACCATGTTAAAAAACTGTTCTTTGGTATCCGGATCTTCCTCTTCAAAATCATATATGCCGGAATCCACGGAATACACGCAGCCATCTCCCACAAAGAATGCTTCATAGGAATATTCGCAGCCGCCCTGTCCCTGATACAGATCGGTAACGATGAGATAACATTTATCTTCCACAGGCGTCACGAAGGCCTGAATATTTCCTACATGGGCAACTGCATATTCCCGCATCCAAAGAGGATCCTCCGAAAAAATAACTTCGCTGTTATCTTCCGGCGTCTGTCCGGACAGCACCTTGATATAACCCATTCCGCCGTTATAGAAATCATCCTCGGAGATCTCCCCCTCAAAATCCGCTTCCGTTAAATAGGTCACGCAGATCCGGTCCGGGATCCCATCATGGGTCACATCGCCGTCATAGTGATATATTTCCGTTTCTTTCCCGATTTCTTCAATGGTTTCATCATAATGTTCCACCAGGAACGGGCGCAAGGTACCTACCTGTACCGAACCGTCCGGTTCCACATAAACGGGCGCCGTTACATTCAGCTCCGGCTCATACAAAGGAGCCCCCATATCCGTATATTTAAACCCTGCAGAAGCTTGCAGCCAGGGTGTTCCGTCCAGCAAGCGGATGGAAAGGATGTCCTGCCAGATAATGTCCTCAAGCTCATATTCCGGATCTATATAAATGTACGCATCAACCGGTTCTTCATCTGCATATAAGTCTACCCGGTGTGCCTCTTTATCATAGTCATAAAGGAGCCTGTCACCTAATATTTCTGCAAAATAAGCCGCGTCATATCGAAGCAGTGTATAATCTTCTCCGTCCTTTTTCACCACGCAAAGACCATACTGGCAAAATCCGGTTCCGGAGCCTTCACATTCGCTGATGAGATATTCAGGGACCTCATCGCCATCTATATCTGCTTTCTCGATGGAAGGGGCGTAGGTTCCCTTCGTAATATCCACCGGGATCAAAAGCTCTCCGTCCCGGATCAGGGCATTTTCTTCTCCTTCCGCCTTACCGGGATCCAGCCACAAGGTGACACTGCCATCTGCAGAATCATAGCGCTCTCCGTCTTCCGGCAGGGTAACTTCCGACCACGTCTGCGTCGTTTCCGATGCTACAGTGCCTTCCGTTTCCTCCGGCGTACTCTCAGCTTCCGGCGTACCTGTAACCGTCGTTTCCTCGGTGATCTGTGTTTCATTTTGCACGTTGTTCTCCTGTTGTCCGCAAGCGGTAAGGGAAAGCAACACTCCAAGGATCATGATCAAAAGTCTGCGTTTCATAACGACTCCTTTCCTTTCATCTGATACCATTATATTTCATTCCGGACCCTTCGGTCACAAAAATTGCTTTATAATATATCTGCGGACAAGGTGTAACCTGCCATCCAAAACCGTCGCTATATAAGGTGAAGGCCTTAAAAGAAAGGAGAACTCCTCCATGGAAGATTCTCAGATCGTAGAGCTCTATTTACAGAGAAATGAATCCGCCATTTCCGAGACCTCTCGGAAATACGGCACCAAACTGCAGCGGATCGCCAATAACATACTGTTTAACAAGGAAACCTCCGAAGAATGTGAGAACGATGCCTATCTTCAGACCTGGAACCTGATCCCGCCTCATGAGCCCCGCACGTACCTGTTTGCTTTTATCGGTAAGATCGTGCGGCACCTGGCCATCGACCGGTTACGGCACGATCACAGGCAGAAACGGGAGGCTACGTACTGCGAGCTCACCGATGAGATGCTGGAGTGTATTCCCGGCGAAAAGGATGTCACTTCCTCTGTGGATACCGAAGAACTGTCGGAGCTGATCAACCGTTTCCTGGAATCCTGTTCGGAGGAACAACGGAATATCTTTGTGCGCAGATACTGGTATTTCGATCCTATTGAGGAGATCTGCAGGCGCTACGCACTTCCCCAGAGCAAGGTGAAGACCACCCTGTTCCGTATGCGGGAAAAATTAAAGAAACAGCTGGAAACCGGAGGTTATCACTTATGAATGCATATGATCTGTTGGATGCCGTAGGTGGCATCGATCCCAAATACATAACCGCTGCCGATGCGCCGGGAAAACCAAAGACAGTCTGCCATTTTCAGCGATACTATCTTCTTGCGGCAGCTCTGTTCCTTCTGGTACTCTCCGGCGTGATGGTCCGTAACCATCTGCTGATCCCAGGCGCTCAGCTCTCTTCCGATTCCTCTGCGGAAATGTGCGAAGAAGCCGCTCCTGCCCAGGTATACGAAGAATCCGCCACCGTGACCGCAGAACCTCCTGCAGATACCGGAAGCAGCAATGCAAGTGTATACGCGGATAACCAGGCAGACGGTGTGACCGGTTCTGCCGCAACTTCGGAACAGGATACCGCAAAGGAAGCAGTTGATGCCGAGGTAACAACCCAGGCCACTGCCGGTGATTATCCTGCCATGCTCATGGCAAACGGCATCCTGTATAAGGATACCGGGGAAGAATATATCGGCGAAATTGACAGTACAGAGAATGCCATTTCCGTACTCTCCTATACCGATGAAATCCCTTCGCAGGACGGACAGCAAAACTTCGACCGCACCCTGGAGACCGTATACTTCTTCACCGATGAAGAAACCCTGGTGGTTTATCTCAAGGATGAGAATATGTGGCGGATCTTCAAGAATGAAGAATCCTTCGAAAAGGAAGACTGATACAGGAACGAAGAATTCTTCCGAAATTTAGAATGAAAGAAATGATCACAAGGAGTTTATTATGAAAAAGAAATTATTATCCATACTTGCCATATTTTCCCTGCTTGCCGGTGTTCTCACCGGTTGCGGCGAAAAGGAACCTTTACCCACCTACGACAATTCCCTGACGCAGGAATCTCCCAACCCGGTGGAGGTATTAAACAAAAATCCTTCCCTGAGCCAGGCAGATCCCGATCAGGACTTTAACACGGCCTTTATCTCCTTTATGGAGGAAGCCGGTTTTAAGGACAAGAACTATATGGTATCTCCCACATCCTTCCGTGCCGCGCTGGCTCTTGCCATCTCCGGTGCCGACGGGGAAACCAAGGACGAATTATTAAAAGCCATGGGCTTTGAAAGTACGGATGCGATGCTGTCCTGGTATTCCTCCGTATCCCGGGCCGTTACCGCTTTCTCTGAAAGTCTGGAGCAGGATAAAGCCATCTTTGAAGAAAACAAGGAATACATGGAAGAAGGTGCTGCTTCTCCCGATGGTGCCTTTTCCCTGGAAAATTCCATCTGGCGTAACACCAAGGCCAGCGGCAAGCTCTCCAAAGATTACATCCAATATGTGAATGAGCATTTCGGTGCAGCCGCAGAAAACGTATCAGCAGATAAGATCACCGATGCCGTTAATTCCTGGATCAACGAAAATACCAACGGCATGATCCCCCGGATCAGTAACGATCTCTCCTATGCCGATCTGATCCTGGCCAATACCATCTATCTCAGAACTTCCTGGAGAAACGACTTCTGGGAGAATGCTACCCAGCCCGGTGATTTCACCACAAAAGCCGGCACCACCGTAGAAAAAGAGTTCATGCACCAGCAGGATAAATTCCGCTACTACGAAGATGAAAACGGTAAATTCGTGGTCCTGCCCATGGCAGGCGGCATTAATGCTGTATTTATCCTGGGGGATGTAACGGATGTTGTTGAAAAAATGGAGACCGCTTCCTACGAAGAAGTGGATGTGGCGCTTCCCAAATTCGAAACCGAAAGCTCCTTTGATCAGAATGAGCTCATCGCTTTCTGTATGTCCCGGGGCGCTACCTCCGCTTTCGGAGATAAGGCAGACTTTTCTCTTATGAGCGATGAGATGAGTCTTTGCATCAGTGATATCATTCAGAAAACAAAGATCAAGGTGGATGAAGACGGCATAGAAGCAGCCGCTGCAACCGTAATCATGATGACGGAAACCGCCATGATAGAAGAACCCATCGTCATGGAATTCCATGCAGATAAGCCCTTCCGGTATATGCTCCTTACAGACAGTGAAGCTCCGGAACTGCTCTTCTACGGCCAGATCGTAGAATGATCCGCCCTTGCAGGATTCCATCTATTCATGATTTTCCTTCCCGGAAGATCCTTTGATCAGGCACCAGTTTACAAAGCGGGAAGAAACCGGCATACATTTTTCTGCCAC
>JAIKYN010000359.1 GCA_024683155.1 Lachnospiraceae bacterium
TTCTGTCAGTGGATATCTGCATGTATCCTGATGTATACTTTCATTAACTAGTATTATAGCAGACCCCGCACCCGGGGGAGAAAGGGAATCTTATGGCAGTTCAGATCTCGACCCGGTCCCTTACGGACTATCCTTACAGTATCAAAGACGTTCACATCAGTGATCCCTTTATTCTTGCCGACGAGAAAACCGGATTATACTATACCTACGTGCAGTTCGTAGATCCTAAGCGTTTTCCGGATCTGGTGGAAAAAGAAGCCTGCTTTTACGTGCTTTCTTCTCCCGACCTGGTGCACTGGTCGGTTCCCAAAGTCTGCTTTAGAAAAGGATCCTTCTGGGCTGACAAAGATTACTGGGCGCCGGAACTTCATGTTTGGAAGGGCCGTTATTATCTGATCTCTTCCTTCCGTGCAGACGGGAAAATGAGAGGCTGTCAGTGTCTGGTCGCAGACTCTCCCGAAGGCCCTTTTACTCCGGTTGGCGATGGCCCGGTTACTCCTGCAGGATGGCAGTGCCTGGACGGAACCTTATATGTAGATCGGGACGGCGCGCCCTGGATGGTATTTTGCCATGAATGGATGCAGGTTTATGATGGTCAGATCTGTGCCATTCCCTTAAAGGATGACCTGAGTCAGGCCATCGGCGATCCCGTGATCCTGTTCCGCGCTTCCGATGCACCCTGGCGCGGAAATAATGCAGCAGACGCAGGTCTCGTAACCGATGGACCCTTCTTACATCATCTGCCCGGAGGCGAACTCATCATGCTTTGGTCCAGTTTCTCGGAACGGGGCGGTTACACCGTAGGATATGCCCGTTCTCTGTCCGGTCTCATCACCGGTCCCTGGCAGCAGGAACCCATTCCTCTTTATGCACTGGATGGCGGACATGCCATGTTGTTTTACTCCTTCGGCGGACAGCTGATGATGAGCCTGCATTGTCCCAACACCCATGAGAAGAAGCGGATCCTCCTTTTTGAAATGGAAGAATCCGCTCATTCCCTGGCGATTATCAATGAGGTTACCGGTAACTGGTATCATGCCGCCGGTGGTTCTGCCACCAATTGGCGCTATCACACCCCCTGGGATGAAAATTATTCCTTCCGGCTCGATCCCAGGTTTTCCCGGTAAAGCCGTTACAGATCCCAGTGACCTTTATGCTTTTCTTTCTTATAGCTTTTGGCCCACTTGGAGATTTCCTTTTTCTTCGCATAATTGCGCGTATTTTCTTTACTGAGATTCTGATAAAGGCGAAGCCGTTCCATGGACAGCTCGCCTTTTTCTATGGCTGCTTTTATGGCACATCCCGGTTCGGTTTCATGTTTGCAATCCCGGAACCTGCACTGCATTTCCAGTGCCCGGATATCCGCAAAGGTATCATCGATTCCTTCTTCTGCTGCTGCCATGCCGATTTCCCGCATACCCGGCGTATCGATAATGTCCACTCCGTTTTCCAATCGGATCAGCTGGCGGTAGGTGGTGGTATGTCTTCCCGTATCGTCGGATGCACGAATGGCTCCCGTTTTCATCTTTTCTTCTCCGGCAATGGCGTTTAATAACGTAGACTTTCCGGCACCGGAAGATCCCAGCATACAGATGGTGCTTCCAGGCTGCATATATTCCTCCAGTTCCTTAAGTCCGATGCCATAAAGTGCGGAAATGGCGTGCACCCGCACTTTGTCCGACAGGCCCTCCACCTCCCGCACAAAACGTCCGGGATTACTGCAAAGATCCGCTTTGGTAAGGATCACGACCGGGATCGCTCCTCCCTGCAGCACCACACTGACATATCTTCCGATGCGGTTAAAACTGTAATCTTCATTCAGGGAAGTAACAATAAATACGTGATCCACATTGGCCACCATATACTGCATGACGCCGGTCTTGGACTGATCCGGCCGCTGCAGAAAACTTTTCCGCTCCTGCACCTTCAGGATCATGGATTCTCCCTCCGGGTTATATCGGAAGGTTACATAATCTCCCACCACCGGAAGCTCCTGCCCTTCTTTTTCATAGAAGCTTCCCCGTAGCTTTGCCGGTATTTCTTTTTCTTCAGTGATTATGGTGTAGTGGTTTTTCTGGATCTGAGAAATCCGGCCCGTTTGTTCCTGTTTTGTTTCTTCATTTCGATTCAATGTTTGTGTTCTCCTTTTTTCGGAACTGTTTCACAGTTCTAATCTCTTGCATTCCCCTTGTTCGCAACTTTTTTACGATTTTGAGACAGAGGGTGTTTTCTGCTCTTACCATTTTTCTTAGTTTCTGTGAAAAGAGCTTTGATCCGGAGAACCTCTATTTTGGGCGCAAAAAAACCGTGACAAATGAGCCACGGTTTTTTACATCTTATCGTTTATCTTTTTCTTTTAATCCGTGCAAACCGAGGTTCTCCTTTTATATTTGATTGTCATCGTCATTCTCTTCACAGTCATCAGGTTTACCTCGCTTTCTGTTATATTTTGTTAGATCCGTTATTTCCCGGATCCATCATTACGTCGGATCCGTTGTTACGTCAGATCCGTTCATACGTCAGATCCTTTCATACGTTAGATCCGTTATCACATCCGAACGATCTTTCCGTTAATTCTTATTTCCGATTGTTCTTCTGTGATTTTCATTATATCAAACAAAGTTTGTTTTATTCAACCGATTTTAAGGATTCCGCCATTTTGATCTTCTCCAGTTTTACGGAAAGCACCAGATCGACGATCAGCGCAAACAAAAAGGTCAGCGCGATGCCGATAAGATAACTTTGGGGCAGGATCTTTACATCGAAAGAAACAGCATCCACATTGATGTTGAACATTACATACCGGTGCAGGGCATATCCAAGAAATAGTCCCACGACACACCCAAGGGCCGTCAGGATCACATTCTCCCGAAATACGTAGACGGCGGTTTCTCCGGAATAAAAGCCCAGAACCTTCAGGGTCGCGATCTCACGCAGCCGCTCCGTGATATTGATGTTCGTCAGGTTATACATAACGATAAAGGCCAGCATACCTGCACAGAAGATTACCAGCAGTACGATCTGATTCAGACTTTGCATCATGTTATCGATCCGTTTGCTCAGTTCATCGGAAACACTCACCGAAGAAACATGGGCCGCATTTCCCAGTTTTGCACCTAAAGCATAGGTATCTTCGGCGTCTGTTTTTACATAAGCCGTATTATAATCCGGTGCTTCTCCTCTTTCCTCCCGGTAGGTTTCTTCGTTGATGTATGCCCAGTTATATACATAATTTTGCATAATCCCGGACACCCGGGCTTCGATCTCGTTCAGATCCGGATCCCTCAGAACCACCCTGTCGCCTATGGATAACCCAAGATTTCGTGCCAGTTTGGAAGTAATGATGGCTTCTCCGTCTTCCGGAAGCGGGATCTTTTCTCCTTTTTCCGTCTGAAAGCTTATGAAATCTTCTCCGCTTTTTTCTTCTTCCGGATCCGATAATACTACCAGTGTCAGACTTTTTACTTTGCCGTTGGCATCTGCGTCGACGGTTTTGGCTGCCACATAGAAGTATTCTCCTTCCGAAGATGCGATCTCTTCGAATTCCAGCCGCTCATTTAAGGGCGTATCTTCTTCAAAGGTTACGGAAAGATCGTATTTCTGAACATCTATGAACTGCCGGTCGCATACATCCGCAATGGAATCCTTGATTCCAAAACCGGTGATCAGAAGACCGTAACATCCGCCGACTCCCAATATCATCATGAAGAAACGCTTCTTATAACGAAAAGCATTTCTTACAGAAACCTTACTGATAAAACTCATGCGTTTCCAGATAAAGTCAATGTATTCCAGAAATACCCTGCGTCCGGTTGCCGGTGCTTTTGGTCGGATCAGTTCTGCTGCCTGCTCCCGGAGTTCTTTATCCAGCGTTACAAAGGTTGCTCCCACGGAGCAAAGGATCGCTACCAGTAGGGACAAGATCGCAAGAGCAGGATTGATCACAAACTCTATGGGTTTAATGGTATACATTATGCTGTATGCTTCCCAGATGACCAGCGGAAATAAATAGGAACCACCCAAAAACCCGGCCACGGCTCCGATGTTTGCTGCCGTTCCCGCATAAAACAGGTATTTTCCCATGATCATTCCTTCCGAATAACCAAGAGCTTTCATTACGCCGATCTGGGTTCGTTGCTCCTCGATCATACGGTTCATGGTGGTCATACATACCAGTGCCGCAACCAGGAAAAAGAATACGGGAAATACGTTTCCGATTCCTTCTACAATAGCGGAATCATTATCAAAACATACATATCCGATATTGGTATTTCGGGAAAGCACAAAGGTATCCGGTTCTTCAAATTCTGCCAGTTCTTCTTCCCCGTCCTCAAGCTTTATCTTTGCATCCGCGAGTTCTGCTTCTCCATCTGCCAGTTCCTGCCGTGCATCTTCCAGTTCTTTTTTTCCGTCTTCCAGTTCGTTCCGTGCATCTGCCAGTTCCTTTTTCCCGTCTTCCACTTTGGTCCTGGCTTCTTCCAGATCCTCTTCGCCGTCTTTTAACTCTTTTTTATGCTGTTTGATCTCGGCTTCTCCTAAAGCCACTTCTTCTTTTGCTGCTTCCAGCTGCTGTTTCTTTGCATCCAGCTCTGCTTTGGCCTGCACCAGTGCTCCTTCGTAGCTCTGAAGCTCTGCTTCCGCTTTTTGGACTTCTTCCATATAGGCCGCCTGCATGGCAGCAGGAAGCATGGCGATCTCTGCCTTTTGTGCTTCCAGTGCTTCTACCTTGGATTGATAGTCTGCCAAATTCTTATTATATGCAGCATATCCTTCTGTTAATTTTTCTTCACCCTCTGTTATTTCGGTTTTTGCATCTGCCAGTTCCTTCTCACCGTCTTTGATCTTCTTTTGTGCATCTGCAATATCCTGTTCCGCATCGGCTATTTCCTGTTCCGCGTCCAGGATCTCCTGTTCTCCATCCTCTATTTCCTGCTGCCCGTCTATTAATTCCTGCTCTCCATCCGCAATCTTTATCTTTGCATCTTCGATCTCTTTTTCCGCATCGTGGATTTCTTCCCAGGCATCGTCGATTTCCTGTTGCGCCTCGGAATATAATTCTTCATACTTGCTTTGGGCACGTACCGGCAACCATTCTTCAAAGAAATCCGTATACGTATCGATCTTATCGTCGTAGGCTTTGGTATAGATTTCTTCTTTGGAAGCATCTGTGATCACATAGATCTCTGTATACTGATCCGGATCAAAACTTTCTCTGGGAACGATGACAAATCCGCCGATCTTACCACTTCCAAGAGTCGTATTTCCCCGTTCGAAATTCATGTAAAGGGGAGACTGACAGATTCCTACCACGGTAAATTCTTTTTGCGTAAGCAGGTCC
>JAIKYN010000360.1 GCA_024683155.1 Lachnospiraceae bacterium
AAAACAAAAGAATGGGGTTTCCTGAAGCGTTTCTTCGGTCATCTGGGTACCATTAACCATCACCGGAGACTGGTGCGTCAGGGGTGCTTTCAGGTAGGGCTGTACCGCCAGGGTCTGATGCATGATCTGTCCAAGTATTCCCCCTCTGAATTCTGGGTAGGGGTAAAATACTATCAGGGAGATCGGAGCCCTAATAATGCGGAACGTGAGGATATTGGTTATTCCTCTGCATGGCTCCATCATCAGGGAAGAAACAAGCATCATTATGAATATTGGATGGACTATCAGGTAACGCCTAATGGTCCTGCCATTGTACCGGTTCCTATGCCTACCCGTTATGTGGTGGAGATGTGCATGGACCGTATTGCTGCCTGCAAGACTTACCAGGGAAGTGCTTATACCGATGCCAGTCCCTTGAAGTATTATCAGAAGGGTGCCGGCAAAGGAAAACTTTTGCATGAGAAAACGGCCGCTGAACTGGAAATGCTGCTTACCATGCTGGCGGAAAAGGGAGAGAAGGAAACTTTCCGTTATATCCGTACTGAATTTCTTCATAAGGCATAATCTTAACAAAATTTTACCGTTATGCTATGATTAGTTTGTATTTTGGAGGTAGTACAGCCATGGCTACAGCATCGAAAAACGAGCGTTATGTGGCATATGTTTCTACGTATACCACTGGCGATAAAAAGGGCATCAAGATCTTTGATGTGGATATGAAGAACGGTCGTCTCATCGAGAAGGATGCGGTGGAGATCACCAATTCTTCTTATGTTACGATTTCTCATAATCATAAGTTTCTCTATTCCATTACCGATTTTGGTGTGGAAGCTTATGTGATCCAGCCGGACGGTTCTTTGAAGACTCTGAACAAAGCGTCCATTAACGGCATGAGAGGTTGTTATCTTTCTACGGATTATGAGGACAAGTTCTTATTTGTTGCCGGATGGCATGATGGCAAGATCACGGTTTTAAAGCTAAAGAAAAACGGTGAGATTGGCGAAATAACAGAAGAGATCTTTCATAAGGGTCTGGGCAGTATTGCAGAGCGGAATTTCCGTCCGCATGTAAGCTGCGTGAAGATGACCCGTGACAATAAGTTTCTGTGTGCAGCGGATCTTGGCATGGATATCATCGATGTGTATCTGCTGGATCATCGCACCGGTAAGCTGAAGCTTCTGGATGTGGTACACAGCGAGCAGGAATCTGCACCGAGACATCTGAAGTTCTCCACAGACGGCAAGTATATGTATGTGGTTCACGAACTGAAGAATTATATTGATGTTTATTCCATCACTTACGTGAAAGAAAATGAGCCGGAGTTTGAGAAGATCCAGACCATCGGAACCTTGAATGACTATCATGCTACCGGGTCGGCGGCATCTGCCCTTACATTTTCCCTGGACCACCATTACATCGTCAGCAGTAATGCGGGAGATAACAGTGTGATCATCTTTAAGATCGATGAAAAGGACGGCACACTTCATAAGATCCTGTGTCTGCCGGTGAGCGGGGAATATCCCAAGGATGCAGCATTATTCCCGGACAACAAGCATCTGGTTTCTCTGAACAACGATTCCGGCACCCTTACGTTCTTTAATGTGGACTTAAAGAACGGTCTGCTGGTAATGAACGGGCCGGAGATGAAAGTGGACCAGCCTAACTGCATTATTTTCCATCGGATCTCGGAAGAGTAATGGGGACTCTTTACGTTGCATGATCCGTCGGATCGAATGGTATATTTCGCTTTTGGGAGAGTATTAGAAAGCGTCAGGATGTATAAATAATAAAATGAGAGAATCAGGAAAAGAAAGATTCATTCGAGGATGCGCCCGGTTTACAAGGAAACATCCGAGACTGAAGTATTTGGTACAACTTTATATGTTTATTGTTTTATCGGCTTACTATTCAGGGCGTAACTTTGCCCGGAACAGCAAGCGTTTTTCGGTCATCGCTGCGTGCCTGGCCTTATTCATGGTGTCCGTAAGCTTCTGTTATCCTTACGAACCGGCACAGGCTGCCAATATTCTATTTAATGATGATGCGGAAACGACGGATGAGACCTTAGCTTTTGCGGATGATACCGCACCGGAAGAACTGGAAGAAGATCCGGAACTGGAGAAGATCATTGCGGAAGGCTTTGAGGGCGAGGTGGATCCTCTGGCCCAGATCCCCGAGTATTCCGCAGATGAGATCCTGGCAGGGGAAAGTGTTCCTACTTCCGGTACGATCTCCGACGAGTCCCGTTTGGAAGAAGAAGTCGTTCTGGCAGAAGAAACCATAGACGGTGATATAACGGAGACTGTTTCCGATGAAGAAGAAGCGGTCATTGCCTGGGAAGATATCAAGGCGAATTTTGATAAGTCCCAGTGGAGTCTGATCCTTGTAAACAAGCAGCATCCCATTCCCGATGATTATACCTTTACGCTGGGAGATCTTACCAACGGAATGCAGTGCGATGAACGGATCATCCCTTCTATTTATGAAATGCTGAAGGCAGCCAAGAAAGACGGTGTTACCCTGGTCATCCGTTCCCCGTATCGAAGCAAGGATCGTCAGACCATGCTGTTTAACCGGAAGATCAATAAGTATACCAGTCAGGGACTATCCTATATGGATGCTTATAAGCTGTCTTCCCAGATCGTAACGGTACCCGGTGCATCGGAACATCAGCTGGGACTGGCACTGGATATCACCACGGATAATTATTATTCCCTGGATGCGGCTTTCGGCGAGACCAAAGGCGGTAAGTGGCTGGAGGAGCATGCGGCGGACTATGGCTTTATCCTGCGGTATCCGCTGGGGAAAGAATATATCACGGAAATTGAATATGAGCCCTGGCATTTCCGTTATGTGGGCAAGGAAGCTGCCCATGTGATCATGGATAACGGTAAATGTCTGGAAGAATTTTGGGAAGAGCTTAACTGATGGAATATAAGATCTTAAAAAAAGAAGGAAGAGCAAAGAGGGCGGAGTTTGCCACGGTTCATGGAACCGTTCAAACTCCTCTTTTTATGAATGTAGGTACGGTAGGTGCCATTAAAGGAGCGGTAGCAACGGAAGATCTGGAAGGGATACGAACCCAGGTGCTTTTGTGTAATACCTATCATCTCCATGTCCGCACCGGAGATCCGCTGATCAAAGAAGTGGGCGGACTCCATAAGTTTGTATCCTGGGATAAACCGATCCTTACGGATTCCGGAGGATTTCAGGTTTTCTCTTTGGCAAAGCTGCGCAGGATCAAAGAAGAGGGTGTCTATTTCCAGTCCCATATTGACGGCCACAAGATCTTCATGGGGCCGGAACAAAGCATGCAGATACAGTCCAACTTAGGTTCCACCATTGCCATGGCCTTTGATGAATGTCCTCCGGCACTGGCAGAGAAAAGCTATGTACAGCCTTCCGTGGACCGTACCACAAGGTGGCTGGAACGATGCATGGCAGAAATGAAACGGCTGAATGCACTGGAAGATACGGTAAACAAAGACCAGCTTCTATTTGGGATCAACCAGGGGGCCATATATCCGGACATCCGTATCGAGCATGCCAAGCGGATCAGTGAATTTGATCTGCCGGGTTATGCCGTGGGAGGACTGGCAGTAGGGGAAAGTCATGAGCAGATGTACGATGTTCTGGATCATGTGGTTCCGTATCTGCCGGAAAATAAACCCACCTATCTTATGGGTGTGGGAACACCTGCCAATATTCTGGAAGCGGTGGAGCGAGGCGTGGATTTCTTCGACTGCGTCTATCCCAGTCGTAACGGAAGACACGGGGCACTGTATACCCATTTTGGTAAGATCAATATCAAGAACCAGAAGTATGAAAAGGATATGCGGCCTATTGAAGAAGGATGTAATTGTCCTGCCTGCAGACGCTATTCCAGAGCATATATCCGTCATCTCATCAAAGCCGAAGAAATGCTGGGCCTTCGTCTTTGTGTGCTTCACAATCTGTATTTCTATAATCATCTTATGGAAGAGATCCGTGATGCACTGGACCGCGGGGAATTTGCTTCCTTTAAGAAACAGACGCTGGAGCGGATGGAACAGGGCGAAAACTAACTCTTGTGAAACAATTGGGTTTTGTGTATGATTACATAGGTGGCATTTTACAGGGAACGGATGATGTTTCCGGATGCCGTGATGCTGATTTTTGAAAAAGGAAGGTTTTTAGAATGAATTTATTATTAAATGAAGCTGCTGATCCTATGATGAGCGGAATCGTCATGGTGGTCTATATTGTACTGATCGTTGCATTTATTTATTTCTTCATGGTACGTCCGCAGAAGAAAGAACAGAAGAAGACCAGTGCCATGCTTGCAAATCTTGCAGTTGGCGATTATATCTGCACTACCAGCGGTTTCTACGGAGTGATCATTGATATCTCCGATGACGCGGTGGTTGTCGAGTTCGGTAAGAATAAGAACTGCCGTATCTCCATGCAGAAGGCAGCAATTGCACAGGTTGAGAAGCCGGAACAAGCGGTTGCTTCCAGTACCGAGAATAAGTAAGAATCAAAGCAAGGCAGCTTCCGAAGGTTTTCCCTTTGGGAGTTGCTTTTTTATTAAAGATAAACTAATATAGACCTAATATGGCTTTTAACACTTTAATTCGTTACAGAGTTGAATCGTTAAAAACAAGAAGGAAGGTAAGCATATGGCAGATACATTACAGATTGCCTGCATACGAGGCGACGGTATCGGCCCTGAGATCGTTGATCAGGCCATCCGTGTCCTGGAAAAAGCAGGAGAAAAATTCGACCTGAAGTTTGCATTTACCCAGGTCCTCATGGGAGGCGCATCCATTGATGCCAATGGTATTCCCCTAACGGACGAGACCATTGAGATCTGTAAAAAATCTGATGCGGTGCTGATGGGTTCCATCGGCGGGAATACTTCCACATCTCCCTGGTACCAGCTTCCTCCCGAGAAGCGGCCGGAAGCCGGATTGTTAAAGCTTAGAAAGAGTTTGAATCTCTTTGCGAACTTAAGACCGGCCTATCTGTATAAGGAATTATCCGAAGCGTGTCCTTTGAAAAAGGAAGTGGCAGATCGAGGGTTCGATATGCTGATCATGCGGGAACTTACCGGCGGTCTGTATTTTGGCGAACGTAAGACTGTTACGGAGAACGGAGAGAAAAAGGCCATCGATACCTTAACGTATTCCGAAAGCGAGATCCGACGCATTGCCATTAAAGGCTTTGAGATCGCAAGAAAACGGAAAAAGAAAGTCACCAGCGTGGATAAGGCCAACGTCCTGGATTCATCCAGATTGTGGAGAGCCGTTGTCAATGAAGTGGCAAAGGATTATCCCGATGTTACCCTGGAACATATGCTGGTGGATAACTGCGCCATGCAGCTGGTGAAGGATCCTTCCCAGTTCGATGTGGTCCTTACGGAGAATATGTTCGGAGATATCCTGTCCGATGAAGCCAGCATGGTAACCGGATCCATCGGCATGTTATCTTCCGCAAGCCTTAACGAT
>JAIKYN010000010.1 GCA_024683155.1 Lachnospiraceae bacterium
AACCGGCTTCTGGTTCCGATTTCTCTTATGGTTTCTCTTGGACATAGGACTCCTCGTTTATCGGCTTGTGATTGGACACCCGCATCCCCTGCAGCCATCCTGCCTACTATGTAATCATACCCTAATTCAAGGGATTTTTCCATGTTCTGCCCTCGTTTTATTCTTAAGATATGCTTATGTTCCGCCTTTGGACACAAATGAAGGAGCGGACATCAATGTACGCATCGACATCCGCTCCTAAACTACACTATCCAATGGACCTTTCCTCCTTGTGTTCGTCGGTATTCAGTTTTCCCTCGTTCTCTCATCCTACTGTTGAACTATTGTACGCATGTACTCAGGTCTTCCGTTTCTTCTACCTGCTTTCCAACTTACGAAGATGATCTAACGATCTTTTGGTACTTCATTACTATTTCGGGTGGACTGTACCTCCTCACTTCAGATTTTTCGATTGGTGCCTCCTATCATTGGCATCTACTCTTTTCTCTATATGACTTGTCTTCTTTGTTTGTAAGTTCATTATACCAAAGGAAAAATATTTGTCAACACAATTTGCGAATATTTTTTATTTTATTTTTTAATTGTTATTATTTTCTATTGTTTTTAGATTATTTATTATTTTCTGATATCTTTGTCAGTATGATCCAGGTAAAGGAAAAGGCTCTCTGCTTCGTCCCTAAGGACCACAGAGAGCCTGACATTTATCCGATCATTCGTTACGGATCGCAGCCAGAGGACTCAGCTTCATGGCTCTTCTTGCAGGGAAGAATCCTGCGATCATACCTACCAAAGTAGAAAATCCCATGGCCAGGAGCACCAGCCAGATCGGGATATAGGAAATGCCGCTTCCCGATCCAAGCCCCATCTCGCTCTCCATCACGCCTCCGGCCACCCGGTTAATGAGGAAGGACAGGGTGAAACTCAGGATCAGTCCCACAACACCTCCGATAAAACCGATGTATGCCGCTTCCATCATGAACATGGAGCGGATGTTGCGAAGATCACAACCAAGCACCTTCATAACACCGATTTCCTTGGTCCGTTCGTAAATACTCATCATCATGGTATTGGCAATACCGATGGCTGCAACCAGCAGGGAAACCGCACCGATCCCACCCAGTACTGCCTGGATGTATCCCATGGTCTGCTGTTCCTGCTTTACCCATTCACCGTTACTGTAAGCCTGATACCCCATACCGTTAATGGTGGCGGTCAGTTCTTCCACATAGTCCAGACTTTCCGCATTTACTACAATGCTGCTGTAGAAAAGCTGTTTGTATGGCTTTCCGGTCTTTGTGGTAGGCTGCCCGGGAATGGCTTTGTTCTTGAAGATCCGCTTCAGTTCCGTCTTCAGTGCATCCAGATCGCAGTATATACCGTAACTGTACTCTCCCCAGGTGTTCTCATCCCCTTCCTGAATACCGCAGGTAGGGACCACATGTTTCTTGGGGGGAGATACCACATTCCCTTCGCTGGGATATTTCCACTGCCAGTATGCATCTGTATCAAAGATGACGAAAATGGTATCATTCATCAGATCCACATCCGGCAATTCCCCGGTGTCCCAATAATAAGCCTGGGTCTTGCTGTTATAGAAATCTGTCAGCACCTGATTTCCGTAGTAGAACTGTAAACCTTCCCCGGCTTTCGGAACGGTTCCCTGTGCCGGTGCGAACCCCATCTGCTCAATGGCATCCGCCGGAATACCCGTAATGGATTCATTGGCTTCATAGGCACCGCTCTTTAACATAACATTGGTCCGAAGCTGAGGTGCCACAAAAGTAACATGGGGAAGCTGGGCGAGTTCTTCCACCAGCTCATCATCCAGTCGTTTTACTTCACTATCTTTTGTACCCTCTGAGCTGTAATTATAAGACTCCTGTACCGTAATGGCTGTAATGGAACCATAGGATTCCAAAGACTCCATGGTTGCTTTGGAAAGGCCCAGTCCCAGGGAGATCATTACCACAATGGATGCGGTACCGATCACCACGCCCAGGACCGTCAGCACGGTACGGACCTTACGCTTCATTAAGCTGTTCAGGCTCATCCGCAATAAATCTGAGAATCTCAATTTAGCCCTCCAGGTCGTCAGAAAGTTCTTCTTCTTCCTTCTGTGCTTTCTTTTTCTTGATCTGCTTCCGTACGATAACTGCTGCCACAGCGATCACAACAACTGCTATTCCGATGATCCAGCCCAGATATTTCTTAATGCCGCCTTCGGAAGTACCTTCCTCATACATACCCGCATCGCCTTCGAAACCGCCCATATCTTCCGTCCATCCCATATCTTCGGAATAGTCCTCATAGATGGAAAGCTCCAGGGTCTTCTCTTCACTGGTCACATTTCCGGATTCATCTTCATAGGAAATGGTGCAGGTAATGGTCCCTTCATTTGCCATGAGGCCGGTCACCATGGTATCCACGTTACCGGTCTGCCCGGACGTCAGGGTACCCACAAAGGTATCGCCGCCGCTGATCATCTCGGGATCAAAGCGAACCCATACATTATATAAAGTAGTTTTTCCTGTATTGTAAATAGAGAACATAACATTGGACTGATCTCCCACGGGAATGGAAGCGGGCGCAATGTCTTCTCCGCCGGTATCATATCTGGATTCCTGATAGATAGGAATGGAAACCGATGCGGTATCCGACAGATCGATGGCTTCTCCTGCATCGTACTTCATATTTACATCCAGCACGTAAGGCTTCTGTGCCAGATCGGCCTTGGCGGTCATCTCAATGGTGATATCCTTGCTTTCACCGCATCCGATGGAATTCATATAGACGGAACTGGAACCGCTGGTAGGCAGAAATGCCGCATAGGTATTGGTCTTATCCGTTCCCTCCTGAACCGCCTGCATGTCAAACAGTGCATTGGTAACCGTTGTTGTGGTGGAAGTATTCTGAATATGGATATTTAAGGTAAAAGTATCCCCTGCATAGACCTTCTCGGGGGTTGTCTCGAAGCCGGTAACGATGATACGGGGTTTGGATGTAGCCTTATCATCCGCTGAGCCGTCCAGCTTTCCGTTTTCAGGTTTACCTTTTACATTCACATATAAGGTCAGCAATTCTTCCCCACTGCTGACAGTTGCTCCGTAAACATGATACGTAACTTTAAACTTTACCGGATAATATCCGGTCTTAACATCATCACGAACCTTAAACGTCCAACCAAGTTCCTGACGATAATCATTGATATCTATCTTGTCATCATACGCAGGAAGAGACTTGATCATCTGCGTATATCCAGCCGTACCGATCTCAAACGGCCATTCACTGGAAGAACCGGAAAACTTAGGCTCAATGATCACATCCGAAAGAGCAACCGTACCGTAATTGATCACAGGAAGACAAAGGGTAACGGTCTGACCATATTGTACAGTAGGCGTTGTTGCCGTATCCGCCAGGAATAAATATTTCGGTGTATCAGCATCCGCAATGATATCCTTTACCACCTCATCCATGTCCTTTTTTACACGTGCCACATATTCATCCGGTACGATCGCATCACTGTCTTCCGGAAAGTTTGCATTTATATAATTGATTGCATTATAATAGATCGTTCGCAGTTCATCCGTCTGAAGTGAAGTGGTATGCTTTTTTACAACGATTTCGTTAATGTAATCGGTCAGTTCACTTTTTGCATCCGAAGGAGTTGCTGCATAGGCTTTCAAAGATCCCGGCCCCAGCATCATTACCAACAGCAGTACAAGGCTCGCAACGAACAGGATTGTTTTCTTCATTTTCATCGTCTTCATAGGTTTGATTCCTTCTTTATATTAGTAGTTGTATCATTCTCTTCCAAACTGTTTGCCCGGTTATCTTCGATCCATTCGATCTTACCGTCCTTAATATGGAAGATACGGTCTGCATAAGTAGCCAGATGATTATCATGCGTAACCATGACCAGTGTCTGGTTCTGTTCCCGGACCACTTTTTGCATCAAACGCATGACTTCCTCGCTGGTTTTGGAATCCAGGTTACCGGTAGGCTCATCGGCAAAGATGATCTCCGGCCGTACCACCAGGGCTCTCGCAACACCTACACGCTGTTGCTGACCACCGGACATCTGTGTGGGCCTGTGGTCTTTGTATTTCTGGAGACCAACCAGATCCAGCACATCATTGGCTTTCTTTATCCGTTCCGATCTTCCCACACCCTGAAAGGTAAGGGGCAGTGCCACATTTTCCACCGCATCCATGGTTGCCATCAGATTAAAGGACTGAAATATGAATCCGATGTGTTCCCTTCTGAATTTTACCAGTTGATTTTCATTTTTCTTTTCGATATGCTCTCCGGCAATGATCACCTGACCTTTCGTCGGCTTCTCAAGGCCTGCCAGCATATTCAGAAGTGTAGACTTTCCCGATCCGGAGGCACCTACAATGGAACAGAATTCCCCTTTATATATGGTGAAATCCACTCCGTTTAAGGCACGCACCTTGGTTTCGCCTACACGGTAGACTTTATACAGGTCTTTCACCTGTATAGCAGGTTTTTGTGCTCCCACGTTCTCTCTCCATCATAAAAATCTGTCTATTGCTCTCGCAACACAACTGTATTATAACGCATAATACAGTTCCTGTTCCT
>JAIKYN010000016.1 GCA_024683155.1 Lachnospiraceae bacterium
TCCCTGGAAACCAATGGTCACAAAATCTGTGATATTAAGATCCAGGTTCATGTTAAGCATGTTGATCGCCTGCTCGGGCCCACCCTTTGCATAAGCAGCATTACACTTATTATAGGTGTCATTACCGAGATTCAGGTAGGTATCACGATATACGGAAACGATCTTCATGTCACCGGTATCCTGATTGATGGACAATACCATGATGGCATCACTTCGGGTATTCTTAGTCAGGTTATTGGTTCTGGCATCTACACCGAAGAGGGCAATGTTACGATAGCCCTTCATTTCCTCATTCTCTACAACATTGGTATTCATCTTCGCAACGATCTCTTCGTCGTTCAGTGTTACCTTCCCAACCTTGGTTCCTGTATGAATGATATAGAATACAAACAATAATGCAAAAAGAAGGGCAATCTCCGCGATCAGAAGAATTACTTTCGCAGTACGCGAGCTCTTCTTCTTTTTCTTCTTCTTAGATTTGGACTTCCCGGACTTGCCGGAAGAAGTTTTCGGTCTGGAAACAACTTCTTCGTCATCATAGCGACTGTTTTTTGCCATTATAGATCCTCATTTCATTTCTATAGTACTCTGTATAATAGGCGTCATCTTTTAATAATGACTTATCTGCATATTTAATATTCCATTAAATATCAAAACGCACTGCAACAATTATATACTATAACATATTTTGTCAAAAATCCAAATCGAAAAAAAGGGCCCCTGAGAGTGTGACTCTTCTGTGACCCTTCGTATGTTACATTTAATTCAGCAAATAAAACTGGGGAGTTTTATATAGGGAGTGAAGGCCAAAGCCTTCACTCTTTTTTTAGTCTTCATGCAGCCGATCAATGACCTTATACAACAGTGTATACAAGGTTCCGGCCTCTTCTTCGGTCAGGGCTCCCATCATACAGCCTGCCATTTTCCCGGGAACACATAATGCGCGGTCCTGCAGCTTCTCTCCTTCGGGCGTAACGGTTACATTCAGTACCCGCTCATCCTTCTTGTCTCTGCTTCTTTCAATATAATGTTTTGCTTCCAGTTTCTTAAGAACGGGAGTCAAAGTTCCGGAATCCAGATAAAGATATTTTCCCAGCTCCTTTACATTGATCTGCTTTTTCTCCCACAGCACCATCATGGTGATGTATTGCGTATAGGTAAGATCCAGATCCTCCAGTACCGGCTTGTAATGGTTTACGATTTCTTTGGAACAAGCATATAACGGAAAGCATAATTGATTTTTTAATCGAAGTACTTCATATTTATCTGCCATATAGATCCTCATTTCTGATATGTGGTCTTAGTGATGGTTTCCTGTTTCTTTAATTTTTTCAAATTAGATTTTACGCAATCTATATAAGAAAGTCAAGAGCCTTCCCTCCGGAAGGCTCTTATCGTCGTTTTTATATGGTTTTCTTTTGGTTCAGACGCTTGTCAAAATCCAATTCCTTCATGGGTTTGGCAAAATAATAACCTTGTACATGCTCACATCCCAGCTCCGACAAAAGATCCACCTGTTCTTTGGTCTCAGCCCCTTCCGCAACCATAGGCATATTTAACGCTTTGGCCATAGCTACCACGGATCGGAGTACCGTCTTTCCTCTTTCATTATCGCTTTGACGTACGAAGAGCATATCGATCTTCAGGATATCTACCGGCAGTTTTCCGAAAACATTAAAACTGGAGTAGCCGCTTCCGAAGTCGTCCATCATGATCTTGTAACCACGCTCTCTCAGTTTTTCGATCTTTTCCCGGATCTGGTACTCATCCTGGGCAAAGCTGCTTTCGGTGATCTCAAACTTAATATCTTCCGGATCTAAAGTATAATCCTTTAAAATCCCAAGGATTGCTTCTGCAAAATCATCGTTTTCCAGATCTTTCCGGGAAACATTCACGGATACCGGAACTTTCTTCCCTCCGGAAGCCGTAAGAATGCTTTGTCTTCGGCATACCTGACGGAGAACAAAACGATCCAGTTCCGTTATAAATCCGTTACGTTCAAACAAAGGGATAAACCGTGCAGGAGCGATCATGCCCCACTCCGGATGGTTCCAGCGGATCAATGCTTCCGCAGAATGGATCTCTCCGGTCTTAACATCCATAATGGGCTGGTAATATACTTCGAACTGCCCGTCTTTCAGCGCCGGCACCATTTCCTGCTCCAGGATCCGTTCCATGGTGAGTTCCCGTTCCATTTCCTCTGTAAAATAGACGATATGCTGCATGTACTGATCATGGATCATATTTAATGCATACTGGGCACGGTCAGCGATCTGCTTAACCGGCATCCCGGGATCTTCTATATAATACACTCCGTAAAAACAGGGAATGGTCATCTGGGCACCGGGAACGATACGGCTCACATCAAACTCCTTCTGCACCTGATCCAGCTTGATCACAGGAAGGCACATCAGGAAATCGTCTGCATGCAAACGCCCGTAGGTTCCGATCCCGCTGACCAGCTTCTGGATATCGGCTGCCGCCAGCTTCAGGATCTCATCGCCCACCTTGTCACCATATCGTTCGTTCACCTGACGGAACCGGTGAAAGTCTGCATGAACCAGCATGTACTGTCCACTTTTGGCACGGGCCAGCATACCCTGCGTAGCCCTGTAAAACCCATTTTCGGAATAAATCCCGGTAAGTGGATCATAGGTGTGATCCACGTAGAAAAATAAGATCACAAAGATCAAAAGTACATATACCATGCAGAAATTGGAAACTGCCACATCATTGCTGATGGTCTCCACAACTTCTGCCACCACCTGGCACCCCAGGATCAGCATATATATAAAGAAACGGGTTTCGCCGATCAGTTCTTTATGGCTTAAATAAAAGATCAAACTGATAATGTTATAGATCACCCAGTTCAGCATAACGAACTTAAAAGCCGCAGGATACAGTGCATTGGGATATTCCTGTATGGATGTGATCCCCTGCTGAATGGGTAATCCCACCAGCACCACGATCTGCAGGAGTATTGCAGGCACATAACCCAGAGCCCTTCTGGCGCGGGATGAGTTTACCACCGTCATGTCGAAAATAAAATCGAAAAAGCATGCCGGATACAGCAATACAATGAGATAGTATCCTCCGAACAAAACACTGAACGTCGTAATCGGTACCTTCCAGCTCCATATATCTATCAGAAGTGTCAGGTCAAATATGATGAAGAACAGGTTCATCCCAAACAATACTTTCAGAACCGTGCTATGCTGCCGTATCTGTTTCGGCAATTGCTGCAGCATTGCGATGGATACAAATAAGATCGCAAGGCTGGCCAGCTCTAACTTTACGTCCATGAAAATCCTCCGGCATACTTAACTTCCAGTTTCTCAATAACCGCTCCGCCCTCAGAGAAATATACCATGGCATAATTGTCCACGGAAACAGCCACATCGAAGGTGACTTCCGCTACTGCCGTCTTTCCCTCTGTAGGACGCATGGTGATCACACCTTTTACATGATTATTAATATAAACGGTTACAGGCACCTGTGCAAGTTCAGTGGATTCCAGCCGATAGGTAATGGCAAATGTATACATACCTCTTCTGCGGACCTGCATCCTGTAATGATTCTCTGCTCCCTTCTGAGAAGAAAATCCCTTCAGCGGAAGGATCGTCACATCTTCCAGCACATCCACCGTAGCCAATGGCTCTGCCAGCTTGGATCCGCCCTCCGGGCGATTTAATTCCGTATAAGTTTCTTCTTTTCCCTCCAAACGCAGCATAGCCGGGGTCTTCATAAGAACTCTGCAAATGTTGGCCGCATTACGAAGAAGCTCTGCTCTTGTGATCCGCCCTTCTTCCACTGCAGTTTCCGTATCATCATCGTTACTGTTGTGATCTGCATCCGCATTACACATATAAACATCGTTCTGTGCACGGACCATGGCAGAAGTAAAGTTACGCTCCACCTTGCCGCTTCCATCGGACACTTTGGTCCACCAGTCCGTCATAACCAGGCCGTCATAGTGCCATTCATTTCTCAGAATATCCGTCAGAAGCTGAATATTTCCAGCCGTCCATACACCGTTTACCGGACCGTAGGTGGACATGATGCAATAGGCTTTGCCTTCTTTTACTGCCATCTCAAAGGGTTTCAGATAAATTTCGCGAAGTGCTCTTGCAGGGATCACGGAGTCAGCCGTGGAACGTCCGCTTTCCTGATCGTTTCCCACAAAATGCTTGATACAACCGGTGACACCGGCTTTATGAAATCCTTTTAACATAGCAACTGCCATTACGCCGGTTACATAAGGATCTTCGGAACAATATTCAAAATTTCGGCCGTTTAGCGGGCTACGGTGCATGTTCAGTCCGGGTCCCAACAGTACATCTACCTGGTTTACCCGCATTTCCGCACCGGTCATGGCATACAGTGCAGTGGCAAGAGGTGCATTAAAACTGCAGGCAATGGATGTTCCGTTGGGAAGGGGAAATGCCATGGCTCCGCTGTCCATACGAATACCGGAAGGACCGTCCGCACAGCAAAGAGCCGGAACACCAAAGGCTTCCAGACGGGGAGTGATCCCTCCGATGGCACCTGCTGTACCGGGAGTTACCTTGGGGGAACACATGCCTTCCCCTCTGGTAAGGCAGGCCAGATCGTGATCGGAAAGCTGTGCCAGGAATGCATCCAGCGTAGCTTTTCCCTTATGCACATCCCTCAATAGGATCTTCTTTCCCTTCAGATCCACTCCCTGTTCCAGTTTACAGGATTTTTTTGCCTTCTTCATCAACGGACGATCTGCTGATTCTTTTAAAGGTGCCGGCTCTTTTACAAACTTACCTTTTCGCAGTGCCAGCCTCTCAAAGGAAAGCTTCGGTGCCAGCGCATCGGAAAGCTGCTCCAGTATTTCTTCTTTATAAAAGAGCGTTCCGACCTTTTTGGCAGAGCGCACATCTCCTCCTACATAGAAGGAATAATCACCCTCTTCCAGGAGGAACGCATATCTGCATTTTGTGACGCCACTGTCATCAAAGGATGCCAGTTCTCTCTTTAATACCTTAAACTTCAGCTCTTTGCTCTCTCCGGGCTGTAATTCTCCTGTCTTGGCAAAAGCAGCCAGACATCTGGCAGGTTGTCCCAGTTTTCCCTGCGGCTTTTCTACATATACCAATACGGAATGTTTTCCGGCGCACTTACCGGTATTGGTAACTACGGCCGTGATCTGTGCCGCGATTTTACCCTTTCCTTTTTCCACCGCCTTCACTTTTACCTTAAAGTCAGTGTAGGACAGACCAAATCCAAACGGATACAGCACTTTTTTCTGCAACGCGGGAAGGGATTCAAAATAACGGTATCCCACATATATGTCCTCCGCATAGAAATTACGCTCCAGAGAACCGAAATTCGCAGTGGAAGGATAGTCCTTCAGATCTGTAGCAATGGTATCCGTCAATCTTCCGGACGGCGATACTCTGCCGGTAAGGACATCTGCTGCGCCTCTTCCGCCCTCGGCGCCACCCTGCCACATATATAAAACGGCCTGGGGTGCAAATTTCTCCACCCAGCGCATATCAATGATATTTCCCACATTTAGTACAACAGCGGTCCGCTTAAATGCACCGCACACGTTCTTTAACAGGGATTCCTCCGCTTTCGTCAACAGGAAGCTGCCCTTTGCTCCGGAGTTATCCTTATCTTCACCAGCCGTTCGCCCCAATATTATGACAGCAATGTCGCTTTCCTTTGCTGCCTGACGCGCCATTTCTTCCGATACCGGCATTTCTTCCTGGCACCAGGGCTCTGCTGCCCATCCCTCTCCTACATCGAAGGGATGCTTCTTACGCCACTCCTTGTAAATGTCGGCCAGTGTTTCGTTTACCCTGCACCTTCTGCTTTTCTTCAGAGAATCGTACAGGTTGGTCACGTAAGGTGCATTGACCATTCCACCGGATCCGGTCCCGCTTTTCTGGATATCAAACTGCGTCCGTCCGAACACGGATACCCTCTCTCCTTCCCGGATGGGCAATGCGTGCCTTTCATTTCTCAGAAGGACACAGCCTTCCGCTGCCATCTGTCTGGCGGTTTTCTCGTATGTTTTCCAATTCAGAGTCTGTTTCATATGCCTCTCCCTCATAAAACGGTGCGATTTCTTTTATATTGCATTGCTTTTTGATGAAAAGCAATGGATTTTCGTAAGTTTTGTACTTTTTTTCGCCCGATTGTGCTAATGTTAGCTTAAAGCTAATTTTTGACGGACACTGTGTCCGGGAAGGAGTTCTTACATGAAATTCAGCAATGGCCACTGGCTTTCCAAAGAAGGAGTCTCTGTTTTTTCTCCCAAAGAAGCATACTTTACAGAGGTTGGTGACACACTTGTCACAATTTGCGCTCCTACTGCCCATATTTCCCATAAAGGCGATACCCTGGGCGGTATCAACCTTCGCATTCAGATCTCTTCTCCGGCTCCGGATATTTTCCATATCCGTGCTTATCACCATCGAGGTGCCCTTCGGACCATGCCCCGTTTTGATCTTCTGCAACAGGATAATGAAAAACTTTTCGTCAGAGAAACCGATGAATTTCTGTACATTACCAGTGGCAGTACCACGCTGGAATTAAATAAAAAGCAATGGTCCATCCGCTATCTTCGCGGAGAGGAAGAGATCACCTCTTCCAAAGGCGGCGACCTGGCTCTGGTAAAGACGGCCTGGACCGGTCTTGCCTATGACAAGGGCGATGGGAAAGATACCTACATCCGGGATGAAGTCAATCTGGATGTAAACGAGACCATCTATGGTTTAGGAGAGCGCTTCACTGCCTTTGTTAAAAACGGTCAAAGCGTTACCATCCGCCATGAAGACGGTGGTACCAGCACCGAACAGGCTTACAAGAATATTCCTTTCTTTATTTCTTCCAAAGGATACGGCGTCTTTGTGAATCATCCCGAGACGGTTTCTCTGGAAGTTGCTTCCGAACTGGTCACCAAGGTAAGTTTTACCGTCAAGGGTGGCTATCTGGATTATTACGTAATGAACGGTCCTTCCATGAAGGAAGTTCTGGAAAAATATACGTCCCTTACCGGCAAGCCGGCACTTCCTGCCGCCTGGACCTTCGGTCTTTGGTTATCCACTTCCTTTACCACGGACTACGATGAGAAAACGGTGATGCACTTTATTGATGGCATGCTGGAGAGAGGGATTCCCCTTCGTACCTTTCACTTTGATTGTTGCTGGATGAAGGAATTCCACTGGACGGATTTTGTCTGGGACAGCCGCATTTTCCCGGATCCGGAAGGTATGCTCCGACGCATTAAGGAAAAGGGCATCAATATCTGTTGCTGGATCAATCCTTATATTGCGGAGGAATCCGTTCTCTTTGACGAAGGCTGCGAAAAAGGCTATTTCGTAAAACGCAGCGACGGAAGTGTATGGCAATGGGATATGTGGCAGCCGGGCATGGCTCTGGTAGACTTTACCAATCCTGATGCCTGCAAATGGTTCCAGTCCTTTTTGCGAAAACTTCTGCAGATGGGCGTAGATTGCTTTAAGACTGATTTTGGCGAGCGTATACCGGTGGAAGATATTGTATACTTCGATCATTCCGATCCGGAAGGCATGCACAATTACTATACCTATTTATATAACCAATGTGTTTACGATGTGATCGCAGAAGAAAAGGGTGCCGATCAGGCCGTTCTTTTTGCCCGTTCCGCCACCGTAGGCGGACAGAAATTTCCGGTGCACTGGGGCGGTGATTGCTTCTCCGATTATGTTTCCATGGAAGAAAGCCTTCGCGGCGGTCTCTCCTTCCAGATGAGCGGCTTTGGTTTCTGGGCCCATGACATCGGAGGCTTCGAAGCAACTTCCACGGCAGATGTGTATAAACGTTGGGTTGCGTTCGGTCTTCTGTCCAGTCACAGCCGTTTACACGGAAGCAGTTCTTACCGTGTGCCCTGGTTATATGACGAAGAAGCCGTGGATGTGGTACGCTTCTTCACCCGCCTGAAGGCTTCTCTCATGCCTTATCTGTATGCAAATGCAGTGACCACCCATGAGACCGGTCTTCCCATGATGCGCAGTATGATCCTGGAATACGAAAAGGATCTTAACTGTAAATATCTGGACAAGCAGTACATGTTAGGGGATCGCCTGTTAGTGGCTCCCATTTTCAATGATCGTTCCAAGGCTCAGTTTTATCTTCCTGCCGGCGTCTGGACCGACTTCCTCACAGGAGAAGAAGTGATTTCTGCTGACGGCAAATGGGTAGAAGAGACCTGTGGTTATCTGGATATTCCTTTGATGGTGCGGGAAAACAGCATCATCGCTACCGGAAAGTGCGATGACCGTCCGGATTACGATTATGCTCAGGATCCCACGCTGCAGATCTTTGGTTTGCAGGATGGTGCCACTGCCCAAACCTTCGTTACGGATATGAGCGGCCGTAAGGTGATGAACATTTCCGCTACCCGCAAGGGACAGACGATAAACGTATCCGTTCAGGCTCCCGCTTCTTACAGCGTGGTTCTGGTCAACAAAAAAGCCGCAGCCGTTACCGGTGCTTCTTTTGAAAACACCGACAAAGGTTGCAGCTTTAATGGTTCCGGTAATCAGGAGTTCGAGATCACTCTCGCGTAAGTTCCGGATTACAGAATAGATTTAATATAATCAGCTACTGCCTGATCCTGGCAATTTGCGAAGAAATATTCCGCAAACTTCTCGCCTGAAACAGCAGTCTTCAGAAGATCCTGGTCAATTTCTTTCAGGATGGTAAGCAAGTCTTTCTTGGTTACCAGATTTACCTGATCCAGGATCTTCTTGTTTCTCTGCTCAGGTACAACTCTCTCCTTGGGATAACCCTGACCGCTTTCACCGGTAAACAGCTGGGTAAAGATATACTGCAGGTTCAGCTCAGCGCCCCAGCCAAAGCCTTTGGCAAAAGGAAGGGCTACACAGTTTCCGTCATTGATCTGTGCAAACATATAGGCATCGGATGCGTCTACAATGTGACCACAAAGTACTCCGGGAAATGCATTGCAGGCAAGCATTGCTCCTTCACCGGTTCCGCAACCGGTAACTACATAATCTGCTGCTTTAGTATTCAGCAGAATTGCAGCCAGAATTCCATTCATAACGTAAGTCAGCTGTGTCTTATCTTCTGCTGTATACATACCGTAATTGTAAACGGTGTGTCCCATTGGTTCCACAACACTCTTCAGAGTATTGCAGATCAGCTCGTTTTTTGCAGCCTGGCTATTTTCGTTGATCAGTGCAATCTTCATCTCTTCTCTCCTTTATCATCTGATGATATACGGCTTGCAACCCTACCTCGCAAGTCTCGTCGCCCTCCATTTTATCATAAATAGCCCAAATTGACATCAGCGCCTATCTTCTTTATAGTTAAGATATATTGCAAACCGAGGTGTCCTAATGACAGAACAAGAAGCAATCGAACTGGCAAAACGCTTTTACAATGAGCCGAATCTCTACATCCTTCTGGCACCGGAAGCAGCCAATATGGCCACCGGTATCAGTATTCCCGCCATCGGAGTGATGAAAGGTGAGCTTCGTCTCATTTTTTTGTTTACTTCCAAGGAGATCGCACAGGAATACGTGGATTCCAAGGAAATGGATAAGCCGGACGGCATCTATCCCATTGCCGCTTTAAAGCGTGGTCATGAACTGTTTGGTCTTCATGCCATCTGTAACGGTGCTTTGGCCATTCATGTGGACGGGATCTGTTTTAACGATGGTCAGGCCGAATCTCTGGCGCTTCCCATTCCCGTTTTTTTACAGATCAATGGATTAAAACCTGAGCCTTACAAGATGCTTATGGCAAAAGAACAGGCCCAGGCTCTGAAGGATAATGGCGAAAAACCCAGAGCGCATATGAATCCTATGGCCATTTGTGATTTCACCAATCCTTACCGTATTACCGATGAGCGTAAAGAGGAACTGATGAATCTTCTTATGGCAGATAAGCCGGAAGACAGCCTGAAATCCTCTCTTACGGATTCCTGCCGGTTATGGGAAAACTGTTATCAGTTTGCTACCTTGCAGATGAAGTACATCCAGAAAGCACAGCGGGATTTTGATGCTAAGAATCTGGATCTTTACGGACGCCTTGCCGGACTTCTTCAGGAAATCATCCTGGATAAACTGGTCTCCATGGATCTTCTCTTTACCTTACGGGATGATGAAACCGGTATGTTCTATATTAAGAATCATGCCTGCTATCTGCTTTACACAGATCGTTATAAATATGCCGCGCCTCAATCCTATGTTCCTTTATATAATCTGGAAGGATTTGCCGGCTTTCTTAAACGCAATCAGGTAGATCGCGTTATTGTTACCGATGGTCCTCACGATATTGCGTTATTATCCGCTTCTTCCGTTATTAAAAAAATCCTGAACTGAGTTATCAGTTCAGGATTTTTATTTACATCATTTCTCGTTTCCACCGTCAATCCGAGTGGTTATATATTCAACCATTTTCTCCTTGGGTATGTCCAGGGTAATGGCTAATTCCGAATATAAAGCATCTTCCGCCATGCGAAGATACCGCTCATCTGTTGTCGTTACTTTCTTTTTCTCTGCCAGTCTTTCCTGTCGACGGAAATATAAGGTTTTGATGATCTGAACATAGCTTCTGCCATCTCCAGTGTGCATTGCTTCCTTGTATCTTGTTTCACGAAGCTTTTCATTGGGAATCCAAAGTTCTTCCACATCCGGGATCTCATTCAGCAAAGCATCTGCTTCCTCTTTACTCATGATCTTTCGAATACGAACTTTTTCTGAATCTACGGGGCTGTAAATGCTGCTGCCTGCATCTTTTACCGGGTGAAGGATATAATAAAGTCTGTCCTTCTGTGCTCCCGACATTTTGATCGTGGTAATGTCTTCCACTTTGCAAACACCGGCACTTTCGTAAACAACATATTCCCCTTTGTTAAACATAGAGTCCTCCTTTCACACATGATCCGGACCGATTTCGGTTCCCCGCGAAACCCCGGTCAGATAAAACAGTGAGCTAAAAAAGTGTAAAAAATATTGGCACAGTATAACCGACCGCCATACTCCACCAATATCATTGTATCACAGTTTTCGAAAAAATGTCAGCGCGGATCCTTTTCCCGTCTTTTCGCCTCTTGTTCTTCCCCTCGTTCCATATTAAAATAGGAAATTGACGTATTTAAAACCTGTCACACATAAGGAGTTTTAACTGTAACAATATGGCAAAAACCGTTGACCTGTCTTCTCTCTTAAGAAATAACGGAACCCTTTCCACCAGGAGCAAGATCTCTCTGGCCTGGACTTTAAGTGTTCCTGCCATTTTATCCCAGCTGACTTCCATTGTGATGCAGTATAGCGATGCCGCTATGGTAGGTTCTCTTGGAGCTTCTGCTACAGCAGCCATCGGTGTGACTTCTACTACGATCTGGCTGTTCGGAAACTTGTATAATGCTGCTTGCTACGGTTACTCCGTACAGATTGCCAACGCCGTAGGTGCAGGCGATGCTTCCAGATCCCGGAGGCTGTTCCGACAGGGCCTGACCTTTAACATTCTGTTTTCTTTGTTCCTGATGTTGATCGGCCTTTTTCTCAGTCGTCCGCTTCCCGGGCTGTTAGGGGCCGATGCTTCCTTATTTGCCGATGCTACCGCTTATTTTATGGTCTATTCGCTGACCATCCCCTTATCCGATCTTCGTTTTTACGGCAGCGCATCTCTTCAGTCCAGCGGAAATATGCGTATTCCCGGCATTCTGAATTCTCTTGCCTGCCTCCTGAACATTGTTTTTAACTTCCTTATGATCTTTCCCACTCGGCAGATCGTTCTTGGAAATTATTCCTTTATTTGTCCCGGCATGGGCTTTGGGGTTATGGGCGCCGCTTTGGGCACCACCATTTCAGAAGGCATTATTGCCTGCATCATGTTGCTCTTTGCTTTTTTCCGTGAGCCCTATCTTTCCGGGCGCGGAAATACCGATACCACCGCGGCCTCTTCCTGTATTACCCGCTCGTCACGGTCTGTTTCCTCTTATATTCCAACTGCCTCCTATGTAAAAAGGGCCCTGCAGATCGGCACACCCTATGCTGTAGAGCAGTGTACCCGAAATGTGGCCCTGATCCTCATTACCATGATCATTACGCCCTTAGGAACGATAGCGGTTGCTGCCAACTCCCTTGCCGTAACGGCAGAGGCGCTTTGTTATATGCCGGCGGTTGGTCTTTCAGCTGCGGCAACCACACTGGTTGGGCAGAGCATAGGTGCCGGACGGAAAGATTATGCAAAGAGCTTTGCATGGATCACCACCTTCTTCGGCATGATCCTTCTTACCATCACAGGAATCCTCATGTTTTTCCTTTGTCCTTTTGTATTTTCGATCCTAACACCGGTCCCGGAAGTACAGGCGCTGTGTATCCGCATTCTCAGAGTGGAACTGATCTCCGAGCCGTTATTTGCAGCCTCTCTGGTCATTTCCGGTGCACTGCGGGGTGCAGGCGATACACTGATCCCCTGTATCCTTGCCTTAGGATCCGTCTGGGGAGTACGTCTTACCCTTTCCCTGCTCCTTGTAGGTCCTTTTGGACTTACCGGTATCTGGATCGCCATGTGCATCGAATTATGTGTGCGCGGCCTGTTGTTCCTGATCCGTCTGGGACGTGGCAAATGGCTGAATCGTCCGGTTCATTAGACGCCTCGTACCGATACATTGGGAACATATTTCTTTACCAGTTCTGCAAATTCTTCCAGGTGTTCCTTATCCCATGGAGAAAAGCCCGGGCAAAGGACGCCCTCACTTTCCACAAACGACTGCAGATAGTATGCTTTGGCTCCGCGGATCCATTCTCCCATGGCCTCGAAGTCTTCTTTTTCATGCATTTCCCGGATCACTGTAGTACGGAATTCATAATCAATGGTGCTGTTTATTAACAGCTCTACGCTTTCCTCTATCCTGGATATATCCATCTTGGGAAGTCCCACGGTCTGTGCGTATTTTTCCCTGGAATTCTTAATATCCATGGCTACATAATTCAGGATCCCATCTTCCAAAAACTGCTTCAGAACTTCCGGTCGGTAACCATTGGTATCCAGTTTTACCAGGAAGCCCAACTCCCGGATTTTCCGGATAAAATCCCCCAGATCCGGTTGCAAGGTAGCTTCTCCGCCGGTGATACATACCCCTTGAAGGATCCCGATCCTCTTTTTCAAAAAGTCCAGTACTTCTTCTTCCGCAATGGATGGATAGGTCTCCGGATGGAGCACCAGCTCCATATTATGGCAATAGGGGCAACGCATGTTGCAACCACCGGTAAATATAGTAGCTGCCGTATGTCCCGGATAATCCAACAAAGTTAATTTACTCAGTCCATGTATCTGCATGATATTCCCCCTGTTCATCTTATATAATCCCGTAGCCCAGGCATTCCCATGATATATGATCTGCCCTTGCCGGTATACGGAAAACTGTCATATACTGGCATCATCATAGCACGATTGGTATAATAATGAAAATGAGTGCAAGAGAAATCAAAGCGGCTATGCGAAAGCAAACACCGGATATCGAAAAAGACGAATATTATATGAAGCAGGCGCTGAAGCTGGCAAAAAAAGCCATGGACCTGGGTGAAGTTCCCATTGGGTGCGTGATCGTATATCAGGATCGCATTATCGGTCGCGGGTACAATCGCCGCAATACCGATAAAACCGCTTTATCCCATGCGGAGATCACAGCCATCAAGAAAGCTACTTCTTTCCTTAAAGACTGGCGTCTGGAGGATTGTACGCTTTATGTCACCCTGGAACCTTGTCAGATGTGTTCCGGTGCCATTATCCAGTCTCGGGTTACCCGGGTCGTTATGGGCACCATGAATCCCAAAGCCGGTTGTGCCGGTTCTGTTTTAAACATGCTGGAAATGCCGGAATTCAACCATCAGGCCTTTGTAACCAGAGGTGTTCTGGAAGAAGACTGTTCTGCCTTATTAAAAACCTTCTTTAAACAGCTTCGCGTGCGACTTAAGAATCCACTTGCGGAGTGAATCGGATTATTTTATACTAAAAGAACCGTGCACCATCCGGGGTCGCTGTAAGGCTGCCCTTCGTAAGCGGCGTTGAAGTTTGGGTCTTACGCGATGGAAATCTATGAACCGTGTCAGGGCAGGAATGCAGCAGCACTAAGTAGAACCTTCCATGTGACGTGAGGTAGCCTGGCGGAGCTGGCTGCGGAGGTACCGCTTACAGCATTGTGACTTCGGGTGGCTGTGCGGTCTTTGTTTTTAAGGAGTTACCATGCCGTTTGAACGTTGTTCCTTATGCTATCGGAACTGTAAAGTAAATAGAAGTGACGGTAATGTCGGTTTTTGTAAAGAAACCGACACTATTCGTTTGGCTCGTGCCGCCCTCCATTTCTGGGAAGAACCCTGTATTTCCAGAACCTGTGGCTCCGGTGCGGTTTTCTTTACAGGATGTTCTTTGGGCTGCATCTTTTGCCAGAATTTCCAAATATCTGACAGCTCTGTCGGAAAAGAAGTTTCTGTTTCCACTCTATCCGATATTTTTCTACATCTTCAGGAACAGGGCGCGGCCAACATCAATCTGGTTACCCCTACCCATTTTGTACCACAGATCATCCGGGCACTGGATCTTGCCCGCTCTCACGGTCTTACTCTGCCCATTGTGTATAATACCGGTACTTATGATTCTCTTTCTACGCTTCGGATGCTGGAAGGTTATGTGGATATCTATCTTCCGGATTGCAAATTTGCTTCTCCGTCCCTTTCCGGAGCCTTATGTCACGCCACAGACTATTATGAAAGAGCCATGGAAGGAATCCGGGAAATGGTCCGCCAGACCGGACCTTGTGTTTTCGATCCTGCTTCTTCCAATATTCCTGTTCCTGATGACGCAGATCTTTCTTTCTATTCGGAACATACGGCCATGAAAAAAGGAGTCATCGTCCGCCACCTGGTTTTACCGGGACAGCTCGAAGACTCCTGTCATATCTTATCAGATCTCCATATGCAGTTTCAGGATCAGATCTTCATCAGCATCATGAACCAATATACGCCCATGAAGGATTTTACTTCGGATCCTTCTCTGGATCCGAAACTGGCAGCTGCCTTGTCCAGAAAGCTGACTACCTATGAGTATGACAAAGTACTAAGTTATGCCGAAAAGATCGGTATCACCAATGCCTTCATTCAGGCAGGTCATACTGCAAAAGAAAGTTATATTCCTGCCTTCGATTATGAAGGCCTTCCGGAATGATCCTTCCTTCTTATGGATCTATTTTTTCCGCTCCGAATACTTCTTTAATAATCGATTTCCACATGATCCAGATATTTCATATAATTCATGACCATCAGCGCGATCTGAAGGGTTAATGCATCATCAAAAATACGAATATCCAATCCGGTGTTCTGCTTCAGTTTCTCAATACGATAAACCAGCGTATTTCTGTGAATGAACAGCTGACGGGATGTCTCGGATACGTTCAGGTTATTTTCCAGGAACTTGTTCACGGTTGTCAGCGTCTCTTCATCCAATCCATGCGGGCCGTCCGGTCCGAATACTTCTTCAATGAAGATCTTACACAGATTAATGGGAAGCTGGTAGATCAAACGGCCAATTCCAAGGGTCCGGTACGCTACCACACTCTTCTCCGCGTAGAAGATCTTGCCTACATCCAGCGCCATCTTTGCTTCCTTATAGGACTTGGATACATCTTTTAATTCCTTAACAACGGTACCGTAGGAAACATGTACATTCAGCAATGCTTCTGTGTTCATGGTGGATACGATGGAGTTTGCGATCTCCTCCAAAGCACCTTCGGAGGAATCTTCCTTCAGGGATTTGATCAGGATCACATTATCTTCATCCACAGCCGTTACATAATCACCGGTCTGCTGAGAGAACATTCCCTTAAGCAGTTCGGTAACATTTCCGTCTTTATCATTCTTTGCCTCTACCAAAAAGACACTGCGTTCTTCCGCTACTTCCAGGTGCAGTCTCTTGGCGCGATTATAAATATCCACCAATAACAGGTTATCCAGGATCAGATTCTGGAAAAAGTTATTCCTGTCAAAGCGCTCCTTGTATGCTACATACAGATTCTGCAGCTCACTGACCGCAATACGGCCAATCATATAAGCGTCTTCTGATAATCCCTTCGCATCCAGGATATAGATGAGCTCTTCTTCGTCCATGATCTTCAGGAAATGATCGGCTCCCACTACCTGGCTGTCCGCCGGAGAGTGCACAAACTCCGAGATCATAGCAGATGCTACATTAGAGGTATCAAATGTAGTTGCGATCACATTGGCATTCAGATCCCAAACGGCTAAGTCCGTCTTGGTGATCCCTGCCAGTTCATCGATTGTACTTTGGATAATCTGTGAAGAAATCATTGGTTATTCCTCGTTTTCGCTTATTCTGGTACTACCCTAATTATATGGATGGAATTTAGAATCCGCAAGTAAAAAAGGGCATATGCATCACGCACATGCCCTTGAATACATTCTTACTAGTTGGTAATGGTCTGCTCTGTCTCTTTGTCGAATACGTGGATCTTCTCAACATCAAGAGCGAACTTAATCTTATCACCAGGTCTGGATGTAGTTCTGGAATCAACTCTGGCAGTAATAGGGAACTGCTCCAGATCGAAGTATAAGAATACTTCTGCACCCAGAAGCTCGTATACCTTAACGGTAGACTCAAATACGCTCTGAGGAGATGCAGATACGAACATCTCGGAATCATATACGTCTTCAGGACGGATACCGAAGGTAACAGTCTTTCCAACATAACCGCCATCCAGAAGCTTCTTAGCTTTTGCGGGAGGCATGGGAATTTCATGACCAGCGATCTTAAGAGCAACGCCGTCACCATTCTGTACAACTTCTGCATCCAGGAAGTTCATCTGAGGAGATCCCATGAATCCTGCTACGAACAGGTTATTGGGCTTCTCATACAGGTTCTGAGGTGTATCAACCTGCTGGATAACACCATCCTTCAGAACTACGATTCTGGTACCAAGGGTCATAGCCTCGGTCTGATCATGTGTTACATAGATGATGGTTGTTCCCAGATTCTGGTGTAACTTAGCGATCTCGATACGCATCTGTACACGAAGCTTTGCATCCAGGTTGGAAAGAGGCTCATCCATAAGGAATACCTTAGGCTCACGAACGATCGCACGACCCATGGCAACACGCTGTCTCTGACCACCGGAAAGAGCCTTGGGCTTACGATCCAGTAAAGATGTTAAGTCAAGGATTGCTGCTGCTTCCTTAACCTTCTTATCGATGGTTGCTTTGTCAACCTTTCTTAACTTCAAACCAAATGCCATGTTATCATACACGGTCATGTGGGGATACAGAGCGTAGTTCTGGAATACCATCGCGATATCTCTGTCCTTAGGCTCTACATCGTTCATTAACTTTCCATCGATATAAAGCTCACCGGAAGAAATATCTTCCAGACCTGCGATCATACGAAGGGTAGTGGACTTACCACAACCTGAAGGTCCTACGAAGATGATAAATTCCTTATCTGTGATGTCAAGGTTAAAATCCTTAACTGCTTCGAATCCGTTGGGATATACTTTACAAACATTCTTCAGCTGCAAACTAGACATTTTCTGAATTCCTCCTCTTGAATCTTGTTTCTTATGGGTTTCCCCTGTATTTACGAGTATACGGGTTTTCCGTCCATAACACCATGCCACAATTTACCAAAGATTTTTTAGTGGTTTATAAAAAATGCCCATAAGTCTCGCGGGTCAAATGGTCAAAAGACAATTTGCACAAGACAAATGGACATCCTTCGTTGGATTTTACTCGTTGGTTTCCTCATCCTTCGGCGCAGTCTCTTCGGAAACCACCTCTTCCGAGGTTTCGGAAGAAATTTCATTCTCTGTTAACGCTGTGCCTTCTGCTGCTTCTTCGCCACCGGGCACCTGGACGGTAAAGTTCTCATCCGATGTGATGGTATCTTCTTCATCCGGCTCAAAACGCTTAAAGATCTTGGAATAAAGGGCCGCACAGCCAAATGCGGGCAGTGCCAGTCCAAACATGACCAGAATAGGTGTCATCTGGATCAGGGCAAGATAAGCCACAACCAGAGGAACTGCGTTCATAAGGATCATCAGGATCACCTTGGGGAAATTGGCAATTCCCATCAGGAATGCATTTTTTATGGTATTCTTAACGGTATTGTCAAAACGTGCCAGCACAGGGAATACCATGGTCATCCCGATCAGAGACAGGAACATTACGATTCCCACCAGGATCGTGAGCACCAGAGGAAATGTTCCCTGCAGCAGAATGTATATATCACCGGCAAAGATCAGGATCATTACCAGCATGATCAGCCAGATCACGGTTGCCTGGACAAAATTACGTTTAAAGGAAGAAAAGAAGCTCTTTGTGATATATCCTTCTTCGTTTCTTACCATTTTCAGACATACATAATGTAATGCAGTCAGGGACGCTCCGATGGTTATTATGGGAACGCAGCAGATCAGTGCCAGTATGTTCAGCCAGATCAGATCTGCCATTCTGCTAAGAAACCGCATCACCGGGCTGTCCAGGTTAAAAATCTTATCCATATTGCTTGTTGTTACTCCTTTTTTTCGTATTCCTCTTTCAATTGAAGGTACTGATTGTTCAGGATCTTGGTCGTTCCTGTCAGGTCTCTTACCTTCTTAAGCGCCAGGGCCGAAATCTCCGAATAATTGGCATTAAATACATCCACTAAAGGCTTATCTAATTTCCCCAGGTCCGCTTCTGTCAGGATCTTCGCCATCACTTCCACACGATCGGGTTCAAACGCCGGATCTTTTTGTATCATCAGTTCCGCTGCTCTGTCGGCGATCTGCAGGATCTTCTGTTCCTGATCGATCTGGTAGGTCTTCAGATGCTTGGGATATCCACTGCCATCCAGTCTTTCATGGTGTGCGGCCGCAATATCGATAATCTTCTGATTCAGTCTTCCGGCACAGATTTTGTTCATTAAGGTAATATGCGTCTCATACAGTTCATCGTCCGCATCTTCCGGCAGACCGATAAGACCTATATCATGAACAAGTGCTGCGTAATAAACATAATCCCTTAAAGTATCTTCCACAATGAGCTGATCGCACATCTGCATGGCCACACTGGCGCAGCACATGGTCCTGCGCATCAGCAGATCGTCCTGAAGGCCGATGATGTAGATCAGCATTTCCATGAACTTCTTCTTATCTGCATTGGTAAACAGCATGTAATCCAATATGCTTTCCAGTTCCGGTTTATATTCCAGACTTCGGATCCTGCTTACCAGATCATACTTATTGGCTGCCTGATACATCAGATCAAGCGCTTGCTTGGACAAATGCGTACCACCCATTTTATTAAACATGGTAAGGGAAAACTGATCCCCCAGAGAGGTGGAATACAGATCCACCTTTTCAGCCAGATTGACCATGGAGGCTATCTCCATCTCAGGTACATGCATGGCATTTAATTTGTCATAGTCCATATGGTGATACAGGATCGGTTTGGCAGTTTCTCCCAGCGGCGAATAATTCCGCAGGAATAAATAGCCGTAAACCGAATGGGGAATAAAATCTCTTCCTTCATAGCGAAGACGGTCGTTGATATCATCGGTTGCATAGACACCGATATCGTGAAAAACAGTCATCATGACCATATCGGCAATCTCAAAACCTTCCAGTCTGCCCTGGCTTTCCAGCATGCGTCCCATAATGTAGCCCACTCTGCTGCCATGGCTCATGGGTGCAGGGTTGATGTAGGACAGTGCGTCTCTGACAAGTCTGAATATATCTGCGCTGCTGATATAATTCATAGCTTTCATCCCTCCTCATAAATCATGGGCGTATAACGGATCCCGTCTCTTACCTCTTCCTTACCGGTATCTATAAATCCAATCCTGTGATAAAAGGGAATTCCGTAGGGTGACGCAAATACTGTCAGCTTTCCGGCTCCCGCTTTCTTGTACATCGCATGGATCAGGGCTTTCCCGATCCCCTGTCTCTGGAAATCCGCATCCACAAACAGCAGAGAAATATGAAACACATTCCGAAGGGTGACCATTCCTACGATCTTTCCTTCCGCACGTGCTACCAGCATGTGATATTCCCCCAGGAGAAACATCCTCTCCAACCGGGGATCGGTTATGAAATCCAGAAAGTTGCGAATCCCTTCTTCTTCATAATCTGCCGACTCAAACCGCAGAAAGGTTCGCCAGGCCAACGCCATCGCGTCATCCCAGTCACTTCCGGATGCATTATGAATATCATATTCTTCTGCTTTATCCATGCATCAATCCATCGATAAACGCTCGAAACCGTTCCTGCAATCCGGAAAAAAATTCCTCTACCTTCCGTTGGATCAGGTTATCCGTAGCTTCCTTCGGTTCGTCCGCTACTTCCGCAGAGAAGCTCTCATAGAGTTCCTCTCCCTTGCCTTCCAGCTCCAGATCCGGAATTCCGTTCTCTTTCACATCCGAGATCATCCCATCCAGGGATTCTCCCAATGTCTCCAGATTGGAAGCCGCTTCACTTCCTCTGCTTTGCACTTCCGATACAATGGTTTCCGCCATGGCGGAATAATCCGTTGTCGCTTTTCCTTCCAGCGAATCATTGTATTGGACCACCCAGATCACACAAACGATCACCAGCAAAATTAATATAGTTGTTATAAATTTTCTAGCCACCAGACTTCGGCTTCCTTACTCTGTTTTGGCGTAGGGGAGCAGCCACTGATACAGGTCATCAAATACCTGCTGCCGATCCACCTCATTTAAAATCTCATGACGATCTTCCGGATAGAACTTGCATTCCACATTGGTCATCCCCACATCCCGGAGAGATTTAACGGAGCGTTCTACGCCGGCAGACCATTCTCCCACAGGATCTTCCGCGCCGGATACAAACAAAACCGGCAGGTCCTTGGGAATCTGTTTTAAATTATTCTGGTCCTGGAAACGGATGATGAATTCCGCCAGACCTTTATATCCGTTTAGTGTAAAGAGAAATCCGCATAAGGGATCCTCTTCATATTTCTTCACGTTCTCCGGATTCCTGGACAACCAGTCAAAAGGAGACGTACTGTTCGGTATTTTCTTCAGATAATCAGCAGAAGAAAGCTTATTCAAAAAGGCGCTCTTATGCTTATCACCCTGGAAGATACTCAGGAGATTCGCCATGGTCTTCAGCAGCTTTGCCGTTCCAAGAGGGACCATTCCGGTACCCATGATGATCATGGCATCCACACCGCTGCCATAGCGGTACATATAATTTCTGGCAATAAAGGATCCCATACTGTGCCCCATGATCACATAAGGCACTCCCGGGTATTCCTGCTGGGTCATCTTTTTCAGGCGGTGTACATCCCGTACGACCACGGTGGCCGGATCTTTCCTGCAAAAGTATCCGTATACCGGCTTTTCTCCCACAGATTTTCCATGGCCCAGATGATCTTCACCGCAGACTAAAATACCTTTCTCTGCCAGAAATTCGGCAAAGGGCGCATATCTTTCGATATACTCACACATTCCGTGTACGATCTGAAGGATCAGGACCGGCTTCCCATCCGGGATCCAGCGAACCGCATGGATCTTCGAATGATTGTCTCTGGAGTCATAAAAAAGTTCCTGTTTTGTCATGGTAACCCCCTCCTGTTTTTAAAGATTCCCCAAAACATAGCTTTTTATTTTACAGATCAAATGGATCAGCAGATCTCCGCACCTGCGGGCATAGGCTTTTCAGGTGTCATAAGTGCCAGATTACCATCTGCATCTTCTGCGCAAAGAAGCATACCTTCCGACTGAACACCGGCCAAAGTTGCTGGCTTTAGGTTCACCAGAACCATAACCTTCTTACCAACCATCTCTTCTGCGGAATAATACTTCTTGATACCGGAAACGATCTGTTTTACTTCACTTCCGATCTTTACCTGCGAGCAAAGAAGCTTCTTTGACTTCGGTACTTCTTCACATTTAATGATCTCGCCCACCTGGAACTGCATCTTTGCAAAATCGTCATAGGTGATCTCCGGCTTCTTCTCCAGATCGATCACGCCTTCTGCTTCTGCTGCTTCTTTTGCAGCTGCTTCCTGCGCTGCTTTCACCATCTCAGGGTGCTTTTCTGCCATCTGTGCTGCTACTTTATCCATGATCTCGTTGATATCTGCACGGGCAAAAAGAATCTCGGGCTGATCCGTTACCTTGTTTCCGGAAGGATATAGACCGAACTGATCCAGCGTATCAAACTCTCTTAACTGTGTATTTAACTGCGCTGCGATCTTATCTGCGGTATCGGGCATATAGGGTGCAAGTAAAGAAGCACCGATAGTGATACCCTCGATCAGATTATATAAAACGGTAGCCAGTCTGTCGCTCTTAGCCTCATCCTTTGCAAGGATCCAGGGAGCCGTCTCATCAATATATTTGTTGCAACGCTTGAACAGGTTGAAGATCTCGGTCAGAGCATCTGCCACACGAAGATCATCCATCTTCTTCTCTACCTTGTCGTATGTAGAGGTAACCAGTTCCTTTAAGCTTGCATCCACATCTTCTTCGCCGGCGTCCACACCAACATTCTTGTTTTCTACCACACCGCCAAAGTACTTATTACTCATGGAGATGGTACGATTTACAAGATTGCCCAAGGTATTGGCCAGATCGGAATTCATCCGCTCTACCATCAGTTCCCAGGTGATCACGCCATCGTTTTCAAAAGGCATCTCATGGATCATGAAGTAACGAACCGCATCGACTCCGAAGATCTCGGTAAGATCGTCCGCATAGATCACATTTCCCTTAGACTTACTCATCTTACCGTCGCCCTGTAATAACCAGGGATGTCCGAAGATCTGTTTCGGCAAAGGCTCGCCTAATGCCATCAGGAAGATCGGCCAGTAAATGGTATGAAATCTTACAATATCCTTACCGATCAGATGAAGGTCTGCGGGCCATAATTTTTTATACTGTTCCGTGCTGTTTCCGTCTGCATCATAACCGATACCGGTGATGTAGTTGGTCAGCGCATCCAGCCATACGTAAACAACATGCTTATCATCAAAGTCAACCGGGATGCCCCACTTAAAAGAAGAACGGGATACGCACAGATCCTGTAAACCGGGCTTGATGAAATTGTTGATCATTTCGTTTTTACGGGATACGGGCTGAATAAATTCAGGATGGGATTCGATGTGCTGCATCAAACGGTCCGCATACTTACTCATCCGGAAGAAGTAAGCTTCTTCCTTCTCCATATGAACGTCTCCGCCACAGATCGGGCATTTGCCGTCCTTTAACTGTGAATCGGTATAGAACGCCTCACATTCTGTGCAGTACTTACCTTCATATGCACCCTTGTAGATATCTCCCTGCTCATACAACTTGCGGAAGATCTTCTGCACCTGCTTCTCATGGGGTGCATCTGTGGTGCGAATGAAATGATCATAGGAGGTATTCAGGCAATCACATACAGACTTGATCTCCTTTGCAACACCGTCTACAAATTCCTTGGGAGTCTTGCCGGCCTTACCTGCTCTGTCCTCGATCTTCTGACCATGTTCATCGGTTCCGGTCTGGAACCATACATCATATCCGTCTTTTCTCTTATACCGCGCGATCGCGTCTGCAAGCACGATCTCATAGCTGTTGCCGATGTGGGGCTTGCCGGATGTATACGCAATAGCGGTTGTAATATAATACTTTCCTTTATTCTTACTCATATCCTTACCTGCTTACAAAAAAGCCGTCTTCCGCCTTTAGGTCAGAAGACGGCCGTCTTTCTTTTATTATTTGCCTAAAAAGGCCTTTACCTGCTTATAAACGCCGGGGCCGTCCAGCTCATATTTCTGAACCAGAGCACCTGCGGAACCAGATTCGCCGAAGATATCCTGCATACCGATCTTGCAAACGGGAACGGGATAGCTCTTGGAAAGAGCATCACAAACTGCACTGCCGAGACCACCGATCACAGAATGTTCCTCTGCGGTCACAACCTTACCGGTCTTCTTTGCGCTCTTGATGATCAATTCCTCATCCAGAGGCTTAATGGTGCAGATATTGATAACTTCTGCGGAAATTCCGTCTGCTGCCAGCTGTTCTGCAGCTGCCAGAGCACTGTCCACACAGATACCGGTAGCAACGATGGTCACATCACTGCCTTCACGAACCACACTACCCTTGCCGATCTCAAATTTATAATCCGGCTTATCGTTGATCACGTTACAAGCTGCACGTCCGAATCGGATATAAACCGGTCCGTTGTATTCTACAGCAGCACGAACGGCTGCTCTTGCTTCTACATCATCTGCAGGGCACATGACTACCATTCCGGGAATGGTACGCATTAAAGCGATATCTTCCAGACACTGGTGGGATGCACCGTCTTCTCCTACGGTAATACCTGCATGGGTTGCTCCGATCTTAACGTTCAGATGAGGGTACCCTACGGTATTACGTACCTGCTCAAAAGCACGACCTGCTGCAAACATTGCGAAAGAGCTTACAAAAGGAATGTAACCGGTTGTGGAAAGTCCGGCTGCAATGCCCATCATATTACATTCTGCGATACCACAGTCGATATGTCTTTCGGGAAATGCTTTCTTAAATGTGAGCGTCTTGGTGGCATTTGCAAGGTCAGCGTCTAAAACCACCAGGTTGGGGTATTCTTTACCAAGTTCTGCCAGAGCGTTACCATAGCTTTCTCTGGTTGCGATCTTCTTAACTTCGTCTGCCATCAGCACGCACCTTCTTTCTTAAGTTCTTCTTCGATCTTATCCAGATCTGCCATAGCAACCGCATACTGCTCGTCATTGGGAGCCTTGCCGTGCCAATCTACACTGCCTTCCATGAAGGATACGCCCTTGCCCTTTAAGCTGGTTGCAATGATCGCTGTAGGCATTCCCTTGGTCTCTCTTGCTTCTTTGAAAGCAGCACGGAGCGCATCAAAGTCATGGGCATCTACTTTAATCACATGGAAATTAAATGCTTCGAATTTCTTATCGATGGGTCTGGGTGAACAAACATCATCAATGGAACCGTCGATCTGCAGACCGTTGTTATCAACGATCACACACAGATTGTCCAGTTTTCTGTGGCCTGCAAACATCGCTGCTTCCCAAACCTGACCTTCTTCTATCTCACCATCACCAAGAAGTGTATAAACTCGGTTGCTCTTTCCCTGCATTCGTGCACCAAGTGCCATACCGACTGCAGTGGAAATCCCCTGTCCCAGAGAACCGGTAGACATGTCTACGCCGGGAATCTTCTTCATGTCAGGATGTCCCTGTAAATAGGAGCCTAACTTTCTCAAAGTGGTCAGGTCTTCCACAGGGAAAAATCCTCTGTTTGCCAATGTGGAGTATAAGCCGGGTGCTGTATGACCCTTTGACAGAACAAATCGATCTCTGTCCTCCTTCTTCGGCTCCTTAGGGTCAATGTTCATCTCTTCAAAATACAGAAACGTAAAGATATCTGCTGCTGACAGAGATCCGCCCGGGTGGCCTGCTTTTGCACTATGGACTGCGGTGACGATCCCCTTGCGGACGTCATTCGCATGCTTTTTCAGCTGTAAATTATCCATCTCATTCTCCCTTCGTTATAATCTACACTTCTGAATGGATTTTCACACATACTAATTTAGCACATAAATGTGCCCATGTCATATTAACTTTCGATAAACTGGGCATTTTATCTGCTTTCGTCTTCCATGCTCTCCATATATCCACGATCCCACATGAGGATCTTCAGTTTACGGGCGGCTTCCACCGCAGGTGCCGTAAAATACTGGTTCGTCATTACCGCCCCTACCATCCGGTCATAATAATCCCGTCCCGCATAGGCTTCCTGTATGGCTTTTACACCCACAGGCGCATCATAGCGCTTACATTGAATGGCATAGGTGATCCCGTCTTTTTCTGCCAGAACGTCTATGCCAAAATCTCCGCTTCCTCTGGTTACTTCCACATCCTGAAATCCACATTTTTCCAGAAGTTCCGCGCAATAGAATTCGAAATCATGCCCCTCCAGCTCATCAAAGGAAGCCGGTACATAACGTCTTCGTTTTCGATAAAGGATCACGGTACCCAGGATCACTGCGATCAGTAGGATGACAACGACTAAGGCCTGCAAGTAAAACTCATTCATCTTCCGCCTCATCCTTTCGTTTCTGAAGATAGGCATATATGTCCCGTTTGGATACACCACGATCGGAAGCCACTTTTTTCATGGCTTCTTTCTCCGACAGGTTCCGGTCCAGATACAGCTGCATATGCTCCTCTATGGGCATCTCTTCCCAGCTTTTCTGCTCGTCCTGTTCCTGCTTGCGAAGATCGTATCCTTCGATCACCAGCACATATTCTCCTCTTGGATCGTTGGTTTCATAGTAACGTACCGCTTCATCCAGGGTGGTAGGCATTACCTCTTCAAATTTCTTGGTAAGTTCCCGGCACAGGGTGATCCTGCGATTGCCCAGCGTTTTCTGCAGTTCTGCCAGGGTACGGGTAAGACGATGGGGCGCCTCGTAAATGATCATGGTGCGGCTTTCCGTTTTTAATACTTCCAGGATCCGCTGTTTTTCCTTTTTTTCCTCGGGAAGGAACGCCTCAAAGCAGAATCTTCGGGTGGGAAGACCGGACAGGGTAAGGGCCGTGATGCAGGCGCAAGGACCGGGAAGACTGGTCACAAGGATCCCTTCCTCCTGGCACATTTTCACCAGCACCTCTCCCGGATCGGAGATCGCCGGTGTTCCGGCGTCGGTGATCAGCGCCACATTTTTCCCTTCCTTCATCTGCGCGATGAGTTCATAGGCTTTCTCCACCTTATTGTATTCGTGATAGCTGGTCATGGGTGTGTGGATATCAAAGTGGTTCAGCAGTTTTATGCTGTTTCTGGTATCCTCTGCCGCGATCAGATCCGCTGTTTGAAGCGCTTCCACCACTCTGGGCGTCATATCCTGCAGATTCCCTATGGGAGTTGCGCATAAGATCAATTTTCCTGCCATGTAAACCTCTCAGAAACCATAGTCTCTTTTTATTTCCTCGGTGTAACTTCCGTCCGGATCCTGCAGGATCAAAGGTTTCTCCACTTCCAGCCTGCTCTTTCCACCTCGGACCGCTTCCAGAAGGACCATATTCGGCTCCCGGTCCACATACGGATACACCAGACGCATACGCTTGGGTTCCAGCTTATACCTGCTAAGAGTGCAGATCAGCTCCGCCAGACGGAACGGCCGGTGCACCAGGTAAAAATGCCCGCCGGGTTTTAACACCGCCGCAGCTCCCGCTGCTACATCCTCAAAGGTACACAATATTTCATGCCTTGCAATGGCCTTGGCCGAATCCGGATTTTCCACCCCGTGACTTCCGATCATGTAAGGCGGATTGCAGGTAACCACATCAAAACGGGAGGCGCCTAGCAGCTCCCGCACTTCTTTGATGTCGCCCTGTACTACCCGGATCTTTTCCTCCAGGTCATTGAGTGCCACACTCCGCCGTGCCATATCCGCACTGTCTTCCTGTATCTCCAGTGCCGTAAAATGTGCGGCCTGTGTTTTCGCCGATAATAAAAGTGGAAGGATGCCGGTGCCTGTACCCATGTCCAGGACTTCGTCTCCTTCCCTTGCCGATGCGAAGCCGGATAGAAGAACTGCATCCATGCCGAAGCAGAACCGTTCCGGATCCTGAATGATCCTGAGACCGTTCCGTTGCAGATCATCTATCCTTTCCTTCGCTTTTAATTCGATTTGTTTCATCATTCCTGATTGCCGGAATTCTCCGGAGCCTTGTTGCCTTCTGTCTTCTTAGGTCTGTTTCCCCGGTTATGACCGCGGTTCCTTCTCTTGCTCTTTCCTTCTTCTCCGCCGTTTTCTCCGTTGTTGTTCTGTGGTCTGGAGTTGTTCTGGCCATTGCCGCCCTGGTTGTTTCTGCTGCCCTGGCCTCCATTGTTTCGGTTATTCTGACCGTTTCCGTTCTGGTCATTGTTATCCTGGCCGCCATTATTGCGTCCGGTCTGACCGTTGCCACCCTGACGGCTTCCTTTGCCCTGATTATTTCTGGGCTTGTTTCCGCCTCTTCCGGGTTTCTCGTCTTTTTCATCCCGGTCGGAACGATCCATGCGCTCCAGCTTTTCCAGCTCCTGCATCTCTCTTGCTTCTTCTGCAGATTCTTTCTTCTTACCCTTGTTCTTCTTACGCGTGGAAACGATCTCCTCTGCCTTATATTCCCGCAGCTCTTTCTCGTCGTTTACTTCCACAAGGACTTTCACCAGCTGGCGCAGCACATTGACGCTGCTGACTTCTCCTTCCGTTCCGTCGCTGACCGTTACAATGTCACCCAGCCCGGGAAGGTTCCGGTTTAATTCTTCATAAGTTTCTTCTTCATTCTTCAGACAGCACATCAGTCTGCCGCACACACCGGAGATCTTGGTGGGATTTAACGACAGATTCTGCTCTTTAGCCATACGAATGGATACCGGTGCAAAATCGGACAGATAGGAATGACAGCACAACGGCCGCCCGCAGATCCCATAGCCTCCGATGATCTTGGTCTCGTCTCTTACACCGATCTGCCGCAGTTCGATCCTTGTTTTAAACACAGCCGCCAGATCTTTTACCAGCTCACGGAAATCAATACGTCCGTCTGCTGTAAAATAGAACAATATTTTATTGTTATCAAAGGTATATTCCGCATCGATCAGCTTCATTTCCAGCTCATGCTTGCGGATCTTCTCCAGACAAACCTTAAAAGCTTCCCGCTCTTTTTCCCGGTTGGTCTTTTCCTGCTCTTTATCCTTTTCAGTGGCGATACGAAGAACCGGCTTTAAAGGAGCCACCACTTCACTTTCTTCTACTTCCCGTACACCGGAAACAACCGTACCGAACTCAATACCTCGGGCTGTTTCCACGATGACATTATCACCTTTCTTTATCTCAAAGGACAGGGGATCAAAATAATATACTTTTCCGGCTGTCCGAAAACGTACGCAAATTACCTTTACCATATAAAATCTATCAACCTCCGTTTTCCTGAATGGTCAGGAACATTAATTCCATAACAGTTTCAAAGCTTACATTGGCATCCAGTCGCTTTCTTGCCGTTTCGAAGCTTTCCAGGATCTTCTCGATCCCTTCGTAACTGCTTCGATCCGCAACTTTCTGCATATAAGTGATCTCGTCACGGAAGATCAGACGATCCATATCTCTGGTCGCCTTATACATAAGTACATCCCGATACCACATCGCCATAATATCCAGCAGATCGCCGGGCTCTGTTTTATCGACGGACATTTGTTTCAGGGTTTTGACCATGGAAGCGATCTCCATACGGTCCAGATTCTTTACAATCCCCAGGGCTGCGTCCTTCAGCCGCTCAAAATCATCACTTTCTGCCAGCATAATGGCCCGCCCGATATTTCCCTGGGCAAAGGCGCAGCAGATATCTGCCTTATAATCCGTCACTTTGCATTCACGCATTAAAAAAGGCTTTAAAACGTCATCCGGTACCGCCTTCATGGTCAGGAGTACGCATCTGCTCCGGATGGTCTGCAGAAGGCGTTCCGCACTGGTAGTAAGGATCATGATGACGCCATATTCCGGTGGTTCCTCCAATGTCTTCAGAAGAGCATTTTGCGCCTCCTGGGTCATCTTCTCTCCCTCCGGGATAATATAGATCTTTTTCGGTCCTTTGTATGGCATGATCGCCATATCATTGTTCAGCTGCACACGAATATCGTTTACGCTGATGGTGGTTTTCTCATGGGTTACGGTAATGACATCCGGATGATTATCCGACAGGATCTGTTTACAGGATGTGCACTGAAAGCAGGGCTTTTCACCCTCTGCTTCGCACTGCAAAGCCATGGCATAGCGCTTCGCGATGAACTTTTTACCGGCTCCCTTTTCGCCCTGAAGGATATAGGCATGGGATGTTTTTTTCTGCGCAATGGCCTGGATCAGATGCTCCTTAATGGCCTCTTGCCCATATATATCATCGAATCCCGACATGAATCGTCCGCGTTCCTTTCTCCGGACTTTCTGTCAGGTGAAGATATCCAACAGCAGTCCTTCTATATCGCCTATACGGCCCAAAATGGCTATATGATCCTTCTCCTCTTTCAGGAGTTCCTGGGCCAGATCGTCCAGATTCTCATCGATCAGACGAATGATGCCATATACACGATGCCTTCCCTTACGATCCAGAAAATTCTCTCTGGAAAACGAATGGGACCGGGTAATGATCTCATTCAGAAAGCCCTTTACCAAAGTACGATACTTCCGCATATCGGTAATGTCTTTCTTTTTCCCGATCAGCTTGCCCTGGGCGGTGATCTCCTCCATCATGGCGTTCAGTTTGGTCTGAAGATCCTGATCGCTGATCTGGCTGGAAAGTATGAATTTGAAATTTCCATCGGCTGCCTGTGTGGGCTGCGTGGTCTGAACCTTCGTAACCTCCGGCACCTGATTGATCTTTATATCCATGGTCTCTCCATTTTAGGAAATACCGGCCTCTTTTAAGTAGCCCCGTATCTCATTCAGACATTCCTCCAGGTCTATATTACAAAACCTGCGGGTAATATTGGCCTTTTGTATGTTCTCTTCACTGAAGTCCTTATTGTCTGCCAGAAAGCGCCGGCACATTTCCTCGTACCTTGGTTCTTTTTCCTTCCGTTCTCTGGCCAGAGCCCGTTCCAGTCGCAGACCATCCTCCACTTCCATCAAAACAGGAAGCAGCTCAAAGGCTTCCAGGATGGGATCACCCTTGTCCTTACCTTTTGCGATATAATCTGCAGTCATCCGATAAGATTCCAACGTTCCGATCATAATATAATCGCATTCCGGACACATCTGTTTCTCATCAAATACGGTAAAATATCTCCACAAACCATGCACGGTCTCGTAGTTTCGAACCTCGATCACTTTGCCCTGTTCCTGCAGCTGTCGGTAGCCGCCTTCATCGGTAAAATGATATTCCACGCCCTCTGTTTCACCTTCACGGATCGGACGCGTGGTATAGGGAACAATGGTTTTCAGTTGTTCACGGTACTCCTCCCGAAGGATCTTATAAACCGTATCCTTCCCCGTGGAGCTTTTGCCCATTAAATATATTATCTTTCCCATAAAATAACCCATTCAATCGTATCATATTTCCCATTCTGCCGCAAACGTTTGCCCCTGGCAGATCAGCGCGCAACGACCCGGATCTTTTTATTTTCCTCTTCCAGTCCCTGTACGTGCAATCCTTTTAAAACAGCCCTCTGTAACAGATGGATCTCCTTTTTTGAGATCACTTCCCCGGGAACAAGTATCGGAGCTCCCGGTGGATACAGATACACGAAACGTGCGGCTGTCTGTCCTTCACCCTCTTCCAGATGCAGGGCTTCTGCTTCCTGCTCCATGGCATCTGCCATGGACATTTTCACTTTGGGCAGATCCGCTTGCGTACGGTATAAAGGCTGACTTTCTTCCGGATCCGTTATTTCCTTCCGGCAGATAGCATCCAGTTCCGAAAGTGCCTGCATCAGTCGTTCTATTCCTTCCATCCGGTCCATAACTGTCAGCATCATGAGTACATACGTTTCTGACGCCATCTCCGGTTGAAGATCATATTTTTTTACCAGCTGCTCCTGTAGCCAGGATCCGTTTTTATCGGTTCCCTTTACAGAAAGCAGAATCTTTCCGGGCTCCGTAAATACCCGGATATTTTGGAGTTTCTTTGCCTCGTCTTTTACATATTGTTCCATACGGACATAATTTTCCGCAAGCTGCCTTCCGTTTTCCCGGACATACTGTATACAGGCATCCATATTGGCCATAAACAGGTAAGACGGGCTGCTGGTTTGGTACATTTCCAGCTTTTCTCTTACACGCTCCGGATCGATCCGCTCTCCGTTTACATGTAGTAACGCTGTCTGCGTCAGCGCCGGCAAGGTTTTATGCATACTCTGGATTACCAGATCCGCTCCGCAGGAAACCGCCGACTCCGGAATATCCTTTCCAATTCCGAAGTAGGCGCCATGGGCTTCATCTACGATCAGAGGTATCTCATACTTATGAACGATCGTTGCGATCTCCCGAATATCCGACAGGATCCCGTCATAGGTGGGCGATGTCAGTACCACTGCTCCGTAAGACTTTCTTTTTAGCTTATCTTCCACTTCCTCCGGAGATATACATCCCTGGATACCCGCATCCTCTATCCATTCCGGTATCAGATAGTCTACCTGTATCGTATCCTTCGCCTGTATGCAGATTCCGTTAAAAACTGCTTTATGGCAATTACGTGCGATCAAAAGGGGCTTTCTTCCGTCCCATGCAGCTGCCAATGCGGTATGCAATGCCCCAGTACTTCCGTTTACGCAAAAAAATGACTGCTTTGCGCCATAGAAAGCCGCTGCATTTTCCTGTGCCTTCTTCAGGATCCCCTCGGGATGATACAGTTCATCAAATCCGTCGATCTCTGTAATATCCAGTGAAAAAGCTGCTGCGAAATCCGACAGTTCTTCTACATCGGTATTCCGCTTATGGCCGGGCATATGAAAAGGATATGCCTTGGAAGTCGCATACTCCCGCAGCATATCCACCAATCGTTTTCTGTTATGAAGTTGTCCGGTAGGAACCTTATTCTCCATGGTATTTTAGCTGTTTTATCTTTTCTTCAAACCGTCCCTTCCTTAAATGAAGGGTTTCTCTCAGGGAACAATATTTATCCGCTGCAGTGACCACCCAGGATTCTTTGTATCGAGGCGGGATTATGGTCAGCGGCCACATATGTTTTTTTATGATATCCTGTTCCAATTTACTCAGGTCAAATTCTTTGCGTGCATTACGGAGTGCCACACCCGGATGATAAAATCCGTGAAGCTTTCGCTCTTCTCCGTCCTCAGCCGGAACATGCCAGTCATAAAGAAAAAAGTCATGCAACAAAGCGCCTCGGATCAGCTCTCTTCTCTTTGCACGCATGTGCAAAAAGCGGCTGATCTTTATGCTGGCTCTTGCCACATCCAGACTATGCTCCAGTACGGAAACCGTACCATGTTGCACATTGTCATCAGATGATTTGAAATTCTCCGAGTTCAGGATGTCCCCGGCAAAATACTCAATCTGTTCGTCTTCCGTAAGATGATCCAGTTCATCATCCCGTAAGGTAATGTAATTCTTCATACAATTATCCTTTTTCCCTATACTTACTTAATAGAAGCAAACCACAGGGAATCCTTTGGCCATATACTCGTATATCTGCCCCGCTGCGGACAAAGGAAGGTTGACACAACCGTGTGATCCATTGGTCAGATATATATCTCCGCCAAACTCACTTCTCCAGGTAGCATCGTGCATGCCGATATCACCGTTAAAGGGCATCCAGTAATGTACGAAGCTGGTGTAGGTGGCGCCTCGCAAGGTTGCATCTCTTTCTTTATAGGTTATTCCGTATATTCCTGCAGGTGTCGTATTTCCTTTCGCTACATTCCCAGACACAAAATCGGTTTCCAATACCATCATACCCTGATAATACAGATATAAATGCTGTGCGGACAAATTGATCTCTACATAGGAATCGCCAATTCCTGCCTGTCCTTTATTATATGCTTCCCGGGCTAAAACCGGCGTCCTTCTGATAGTTTCGCCAGCTTTGATCAGACGGCTAAGTTCCTCCGCTTCTTTGGAGCGATCCGTCTGATAACCGAAAGAGTACGACGCCAATCGATGAACACTGCCATCGGTCGCTGTAAAATCATAATGCTGACCATAGGTATCATGCGCCTTTGCCTGCTGTTTTACATAATCTTTCACAGCACTTCGATCCAGTATGGCTGTATACGGTCCCTGCTCTACCCACTGACTGATCTCTTTCCCGGTAAGTTCCACTTCATCTCCCATGTAATCGGTGACGATGTGTGCACTTACAAACCGGTTCATCGCTTCCAGATTCTTCTGAAGATAGGGATCTTCCTCTGTAAGATCCGGTGCATAATAACAGCCTTGTGTATCCAGATCCAAAAGTCTGTCCCGGTGATCCACTGCAGTACAGATCGCATTCATAACTGCCTGTATATCCGGTTTGGAACCCGGTATGGAAGGGATCAAGGTATAAGACCCGGTTTTGGGATCGTATTCGGAAATATACGCATCTTTCGGTTCCGTAATATTTTTAGGATCAAAAAATACTAAATTTTTCACTCGATTGTTTAACAGATCCTGATCAATGATCACCGAATGCGTAAGATCATAAATCTGTGATCCCACATAAGCAAGTGGCCATAAATAGGTGGTTTGTCTTCTTAATATATCGGATAATTCATCGGAAAAATTATAACGAAGTCCGATCTCACCAGCGGTAACGGAATCCTCCAGATCTTCACGGCCGGTAATCGTCAACGTATAATGATCCACATCCCGAGAGATCCACTCTCGAACTTCCTCTTCTGTCTTATATGAAACATCTTTATTATCAATAAATGTATTCGGTAAAAATCGGGAACTGAAAATAAAAGCTACGGAAAAATAAAAAAGTACCAGGGCTGATATGAAAAATATAATAACAGCTATGGTACCCTTCTTCTTCATAAACAATCTCTCCATAACAAGAAACATAAAAAAAGCGGCTAAAAGCCGCTAACAAATGAGCCACTCGGGACTCGAACCCGAGACAACTTGATTAAAAGTCAAGTGCTCTACCACCTGAGCTAGTGGCCCATATTAAAAAATGCCCAAAGTCGGAATCGAACCAACGACACGAGGATTTTCA
>JAIKYN010000076.1 GCA_024683155.1 Lachnospiraceae bacterium
AGAGAGGCTGGGATCATATGACAATTCGAGAGAATCTGGAACAAATGGAAAGAGAGATCCTTTCTCCTTATGCTATGCTCAGTGCCAATTCCAAAGGCAGGGAGAAAGAGGAGGAGCAGTGCGATATCCGTCCGGTTTTTCAACGGGACCGTGATCGTATCCTGCACAGCAAGTCATTTCGCAGACTGAAAGATAAGACGCAGGTATTTCTGTCACCGGAAGGCGACCATTACCGTACCCGTCTGACGCATACTCTGGAAGTATCCCAGAATGCCCGTACCATTGCCAAAGCTCTTCGTATGAACGAAGATCTGGTGGAAGCTATTGCGTTGGGACATGATCTGGGACATACACCTTTCGGACATGCAGGAGAGCGGGCTTTAAACCGTGTTTGTCCGTTCCATTTTAAGCACAATGAACAGAGTGTGCGTGTGGTTTCCATTCTGGAGAAGGACGGACAGGGACTGAACCTGACCTACGAAGTGAGAGACGGTATCTTAAAGCATGAGATGGAATTGACCGCTGAGACGCTGGAAGGTCGTATCGTGCGTCTCTCCGATAAGATTGCCTATATCCATCATGATATGGATGATGCCATTCGTGCCGGCATCCTGAAGGAATCCGATGTTCCCGCAGAGATCCGAAATGCCATCGGCCAGACCTGTGGCGAGAGACTGGATCATTTCATTCATGATATTATTACCAACAGCCGTGATAAAGATGACATCATCATGTCAGCGGAAGTAGAAGAAGCATTTCTGGATATCCGTAAGTTCATGTTTGCCAACCTCTATACCAATCCTCAGGCCAAGAGCGAAGAAGGAAAGGCAGAGGTCATGGTAGAGATCTTATACGATCACTATCTGAAGAACATGGATAAGCTGCCAAGAGATCTTCTGGCCCTTCGTGACAAGGGAGATTCCGATGAACGTCTGGTGTGCGACCATATCAGCGGCATGACGGACCACTATGCGGTGGCTATGTACGAAGACATATTTATTCCAAAGGGTTGGGATCACTATTAATGTACTATCCGGACGAGATCATTGAAGAAGTTCGAGAAAAGAATAATATCGTGGACGTTGTCGGAGAACGCGTCCGTATTCAGAAGAAAGGAAGCAGCTATTTCGGGCTGTGCCCTTTCCATAACGAGAAGAGTCCATCGTTTTCCGTAAACGAGCCGAGACAGATCTTTCATTGTTTTGGTTGCGGGGCCAGCGGGAATGTATTTACATTCCTGATGAAATACGAGAACATGACCTTCCAGGAAGCGGTTCAGGCTCTGGCAGAACGAGCCGGCGTAAAGCTTCCGGAACAGGAACAGTCTCCCCAGGCGAAGCAGGCAAGCAATCGCAGGGCGCAGTTACTGGAGATCTGTAAGGAAGCAGCCAAATATTTCTATGTTTCTTTACGGGAAGAGAGAGGTGCCCAGGGGATGGAATACTTCCGGAAGCGTCAGCTGACGGATGAGACCATGCAGCGCTTCGGCCTCGGATATTCCCATAAGACCAGTTCCGACCTCTGCAAATATTTAAAGAGTAAGGGTTATGATGACAAGCTGATCATCGAAGCAGGCCTTGGCACGTTTGACGAACGCTATGGCATGCATGACAAGTTCTGGAACCGGGTAATGTTCCCCATTCAGGATCAGAACCACCGGGTCATCGGATTCGGCGGTCGTGTCATGGGAGACGGAGAACCGAAATATCTGAATTCTCCGGAGACGCCCATCTTTGATAAGAGCCGTAACCTATACGGCCTTAATTATGCAAGAAGCTCCCGTGCAGGGAATATCATTCTCTGTGAGGGTTATATGGATGTGATCGCCATGCATCAGGCAGGATTTACCCAGGCTGTCGCATCCCTTGGAACCGCTTTTACAGAAGGCCAGGCCAATATCCTGCGGCGTTATGCCCAGAATATACTGCTGGCATACGACAGTGACGGACCGGGTGTGAAAGCAGCCCTGAGAGCCATAGGGATCCTGCGGGAATGCGGGCTTTCGGGTAAGATCATCCACATGGAACCTTACAAGGATCCGGATGAATTCATTAAGAACCTTGGGAAAGACGCATTTCAGGAGCGTATTGATAAAGCTGAGAACAGTTTCTTCTTTGAGATCCGCATCATGGGGCGGGAGTATCATATGGATGATCCGGATGAGAAGACCCGTTATTACCATGCCATCGCGAAGAAACTGATCACAACCTTCCCGGAGGAAGTGGAACGGGAGAATTATCTGCAGGCGGTTGCTGCCGAGTTCACCATCGGCACGGATCAGCTGCGCAAGCTGGTGTTGCAGGAAGCATCCGCAGGGATTACAGTCCCCCAAAGACCCAGGTCCGGTATCCAGAAGAAGGATACGGATACCTCCGCAGTGAAAGCAGAGAAGATGCTGCTTTCCTGGTTTACGGATGTTCCGGGATTATATAAGAAAGTTCGTAAGTACCTGACACCGGATGATTTTCCGGATCCGGTATTTCATAAGGTGGCGGAAAAGCTGTTTGAACAGCTGGAACAGGATCAGGTGAATCCTGCTTCTATCATATCCACCTTTGAGGCGGAAGAAGACCAACGGAAAGCCGGCAGCGTATTTAATGCGCAGGTAGGCGATCTGAAGACGCAACAGGATAAAGAGAAAGCCTTTCAGGATCTGTTGTGCACCGTTAAGAAAAACAGTTATGAACAGCTGAGCGCATCACTGGCCGGTGATGTGAATGCTTTAGGCAAATTGATCGAAGGCAAGAAAATGCTGGAAGAGCTTAACAGGATCCATATCAGTATGGATGATCTGCTGTGAAGCGCTAGGAGGGAACATGGCAAAGAAAAAGATCGAAGATGAAGAGAAGACCGTAAAAGCTACCACCA
>JAIKYN010000144.1 GCA_024683155.1 Lachnospiraceae bacterium
CCATCCGTAGATCCAGGAGTCTGTATCTACGTGCAGCTCTCCGTACCAGCATTCCACGCCCACTACCGTGGGCTTTTTCTCCGGATATTTATCCCAGTATTCCAATAACAATGCATCATAGGTCGGTGTACAAATCGTAGAATAATGGCTGATCTCCACCGGCGCATACAAATAGGCGGTGGTGTTGATGCAGTTCGCACTGCCCACCAGTAGCAGCTTATCGCCCGCCGTTACGGCATTGGGCCACTCTTCCACATCCTTGGATGTCTCAAAGGCAGGAAAATACGTGCTCAGGATCCCTAACGCAGGACCTGCCTTGTAATAGCTTCCAATCTGCAAGCTGTTGGTGTGATTGGTGATATCCGGCCGTAACAGTCCTCGATGCACCATAAACAGGAGAAGGAGCAGCACAAAGAAAGACATCCGGCTCGTAGCTCCTGCCTTTTTCGTAGCTGTTGCAGTTTCCCCTGCAGAGCCTTCTGTTTCCAACATCCGGTTAATCTCCGGAGAAGCGTCCCCGTTAATTCTGCCCCAAATAGGGATCAGAGAAACGCAAGCCCCCATAATGCCGTACCATAACACTGTGATGATCCCCAGGTTGGTAAGAAGCGCCACCGAAACCATGGTGCAGAGGGATAGCATCATTCCCACCCGGTAAATCAGGCTCTGCGACTCTGAACAATAAGCCCGGTACACAAATCCCGCGATCATGATAGGAATAAAAACAATGGCCACTACATAATATCCCATATTAGGCAGCGTACGAAAATACACAATGTACCCTGCTTCCATAACGGTGAACGCCGCAATCGCCACCAGCAGGAACGGGATCTTCTTATGGGATAAAACGGATACGGCCCTCGCTATCAGAATCGCAACCAGTCCCCAGATCAGTCCAAGGAGCAGATCCTGATTGGCCGCAGGCGAAAACAGACTCACCAGTTTGGATCCGCTGTGGGAGCTGTCTCCGCTCACAATGTGCATTCCCGCTTCCAATAAGGTATCAAAGCTGCAGGTGATCACAAAGTATCCGGCGTAGATTACGCCAAACAGACCACAGGAAGCCGTAAAGAGCCACACATTTCTCCCCTTATTCTCGGAGAAACGGCAAAGCAGATACACCAGGGCAAAAAAGGCGATCAAAAAGCTGGGATACGATAACACGCCCAGACATAAGAAAAATGCAGTCCAAAGGAGATAGGATGTCTTCTGCTGCTGTTCCAAAAATAACGTAAACAGAATGCATACCAGCACCGAGAAACCGATCAGCATGTTGGAAAATTCCGGAAATACGATCTGTTTTGCCCGCATGGTAAAGAATAAAATACAGATACAGTGCGCCAGCCGCAGATCCACGCGCTTCTTCAAAAAGCGAAACAACAGGAACGTGACAAGCGCATACAAAAGAATGCCCCATAAATGGAGCCACAAAACCGCGCCGGTGGTCCCACAGGTCAGCTTCATAAAAGGAAATAAAAGAAGATCCGTCAAAAATGCCGAGGTCTGATGCGGCTCCAGCATTTCCCGAAACAGCCCATCTCCCGTCAGATGACGATAGGACATGGCCAGCGCATAGGCACTGTCAATATCATAGTCCGAAAACATGCTCTTTATATTAACCAATATGGCACAAACCCATAAAAAGATGGTCATATCCGATCCTCAATCCCGCAATAATACTTGAAAATACAGCAATATTATCCCATGAAGTACCCTAAAACACAATCGCAGGTACTGGGGGCGCGTTGATACGCGCCGACCGAGCCGTAAGGCGAGAACAACCGGTCGCAGACCGGCACCCACTGGTTCGAGATCTTGTCTGTTGAGGCAGGTGATGGGAATCGAAGAATCAGGGGATTCCTGAAACCCAGTAAAATAAGGAGGTTGGCCACGTTCGCCCTTCCAGGTAACCCCATGGTTACACCCTGAAATTTAAAAGTGAAGTGGCTATTTACCAACTTGTGGTTGATATTTATAAATTCTCGAAGCATTACTGCTCCGGTCTTTTAATGGCATAAGCCTGATGCCTCTACCTGATCTAATTCAGGCTACATTGAATCTGATGACTTTTTCTCTTTCTTTAACAGGCAGCCTCTGTATGCCTCCGACCTTCATGATCTGATATGCAGCATTTACATCTGCATTGATCAGTATTCCTTTGTTGCTCCGGAACATTCCTCTCCGGATGCGTCTTTTGTTATCATAGTAGGATGCATCCGGACTTTCTCCATCCAGATAACTGGTTCCGCTTGTATAGTTTTCTCTCACGACACTCACTTTGATCCCGGAAAGTTCTGCCTTATAGCAGATCATATCGATC
>JAIKYN010000187.1 GCA_024683155.1 Lachnospiraceae bacterium
GGAGCTTCTCCTTGCCATGTTCGAGCGTGCGGAAAAATGGTCCATCCATTCCGGCCCCGGACACTGGCCCGATGCGGATATGCTTCCCGTAGGGTCTCTGCGTCAGGACTATGATAAGGCCGATGTGACCAAGTTTACCCGGGATGAGCAGATCACCATGATGAGTCTTTGGTGCATGATGCGCTCGCCCCTGATCATCGGCGCTCATCTGCCGAAGAACGATGACTTTACCTTGCAGCTCCTCACCAACAAGGATGTGCTGGCCATTGAAAAAGAAAGCCACTGCGCCCATCAGCTGTACCGCACCGAAGAAGAGATCGCCTGGTTGGCACCTCGTAAGGACGGCACCGGCGTCTATGTCGCTCTCTTTAATATCTCCGATCAGGAGAAAGAAATGTCCTTTACACCGGAAGAAGCCGATCTGCAGGGATATACCAGGGTGAAGGAATTATGGAGCGGGAAGGAGCAGGAAAACGAAGCCCTCCTTACGGCAACCGTTTCTGCCCACGGAGCCGTGATCTATCGTTTCGCCTGATCTATAAAAAAATACAAAAAATGATTATCCGGAGGAAGAACTACCTCCGGAAGGTGAAAAAAGCCGAAATGAAAAAAATAAAAAAAGGGGATTGACAGCACCCCTTCATTCGTTGCATAATACGGAACATAAAGATTGTATACAATAATACAAATCGTTCCAAAATAACGTAAATCCGCGACAAAGGCGTTAAGAGATTTATTCTCTTGACGCCCTTTTTTTTGTTTTCATTCGCAACAAACAATCAGGAGAAACCAATGAACCAGGAAAGTGAGCAGAGAAACGAAACAACGCAGCAGTCCTTAAGTGCAGTGGCTACAGAGCCCTGGACCTGGGAACATGATGCCTGCGGTATCGGTCTGGTGGTCAACATCGATGGTAAGAAAGAATATCGAACACTGGACGATGCCCTGAAGATTGTTGAAAAACTGGAGCACCGTGCCGGAAAAGACGCCACCGGGGAAGTGGGTGACGGCGTAGGCATTTTGCTGCAGATCTCTCACAAGTTCTATAAAAAAGCTGCCGCAAAGGAAAACATCCGTCTCAAGAACGCCGGTGATTACGGTGTGGGAATGTTTTATTTTCCTACGGATATCCGTAAGCAGCGCCTGGCCATGCGCATGCTGGAAGTGATCTGTAAGAAAAACGGTCTGCAGCTCCTGGGTTGGAGAGAGGTTCCCACCCATCCCGAAATTCTGGGAGAAGTGGCAAGAGCCTGTATGCCCTGCATTATGCAGTGCTTCATTGAACGGCCGGCGGATTGTGAGAAAGGGTTGGAATTCGACCGCAAGTTATATGTATGTCGCAGAGAATTCGAACAAAGCACCGAGGAAACCTACATCAATTCCATGTCCTCCCGTACCGTGGTGTACAAGGGAATGTTCCTGGTAGGACAGCTGAGACGATTCTACGAGGATCTGCAGGATACGGATTTTGAGACGGCCATCGCCATGGTGCACTCCCGTTTCTCTACCAACACCACACCTTCCTGGGAGAGAGCCCATCCCTATCGTATGATCGCCCACAACGGTGAGATCAATACCATCCGCGGTAACTACGATCGTATGCTGGCAAGAGAAGAGACCATGTCCACACCGGAACTGGAGAACGACATGGATAAGATCTTCCCCGTGATCCATAAGACCGGATCCGATTCCGCCATGCTGGACAACACCCTGGAGTTCCTGTACATGAACGGCATGGATCTTCCCCTGGCGGTGATGATGATGATCCCCGAGCCCTGGAAGAACAACCATTTCATGAGCGAAGAGAAGCGGGACTTCTATCACTACTACGCAACCATGATGGAGCCCTGGGACGGCCCCGCAGCCATCCTCTTTACAGACGGGGAAATGGTGGGCGCTACCCTGGACCGCAACGGCCTCAGACCTTCCCGTTACTACATCACCGATGATAAGAGGCTGATCCTTTCCTCCGAGGTTGGCGTTCTGGAACTGGAACCGGAACACATCACCCAAAAATCCAGACTGGAGCCCGGCAAGATCCTTCTCATTGATACCAAGAAGAAACGCCTGATCTCCGATGAAGAATGCAAAGAATATTACGCAACCAGACAGCCTTACGGCGAATGGCTGGATCTAAAGCTCCTGCATTTAAAGCACCTGAGTATTCCTAATAAGAAGATCCCTACACACTCTCAGGAAATGCGGGACAAGTTATATAAGGTATTCGGATATACCTACGAGGATGTGAAAAACGGAATCCTTCCCATGGCAACCAATGGGATCGAAGCTACCGCATCCATGGGACATGACGTGCCGCTGGCTGTTTTGTCCGAGAAACATCAGCTGCTGTTTTCCTATTTCAAGCAGTTGTTTGCACAGGTTACAAATCCTCCCATCGATTCCATTCGAGAGGAGATTGTGACAGATACCACGGTCTACATCGGTTCCGACGGCAATCTATTGTCGGAGAAAAGCGAGAATTGCAGGGTTCTCGAAGTGAACAATCCGATCCTGACGGGCGTCGATCTGATGAAGATCAAGTCGCTGCATCAGCCGGGCTTTGAAAGCGCGATGGTGTCACTCCTCTATTATAAAAACACCTCCCTGGAAAAGGCTTTGGAGCAGCTCATCGTCAGCATGGACAGAGCATGCAGCAAGGGAGCGAACATTATCATTCTGTCCGACCGTGGTATTGATGAAAACCACGTGGCAATTCCTTCTCTCCTGGCAGTATCGGCCCTGGAGCAGCATCTGGTAGAGACCAGAAGAAGAACTGCCATTTCTCTGATCCTGGAAAGCGGCGAACCCAGAGATGTGCATCAGATGGCCATCCTGTTAGGCTTCGGTGCAAGAGCCATCAATCCTTATCTGGCTCATGAGTGCATCGCAGAGCTCATCGATCGCGGCATTCTGGATAAAGATTACCACACCGCCATTGCGGATTATAACTACGCTATTTTACACGGCATCGTAAAGACTGCGGCAAAGATGGGTATTTCCACCCTCCAGTCCTATCAGTCCGCACGGATCTTCGAAGCCATTGGTTTGTCCAAAGAAGTGATCGATCGCTACTTTACCGGTATCGTCAGCCGCGTAGGTGGCATCGGTCTGGAGGAAATTTCCGAAGGGATCCTGTTCCGTCACGATCACGCCTTTGATCCTATGGGTCTTGGCGTGGATACCACCCTGGACAGTACCGGATTCCACATGCTGCGAAGCGGCGATGATAAAGAGGATCATTTATACAATCCCGCAACCATCATAGCGCTGCAGCAGGCCACCCAAAGAGGTGACTATGCACGGTTTAAAGAATATACCGCACTGGTAGACAACGAGAAGCCTCATACACTGCGAGGCCTCCTGGAATTCCAGGCAAAGAACGACCCCATTCCTCTTGAGGAAGTGGAACCCGTTTCCCAGATCGTTAAAAGGTTTAAGACCGGCGCCATGAGCTACGGCTCCATCTCACAGGAAGCCCATGAGACCATGGCCATCGCCATGAACCGGCTGGGCGGCAAGTCCAATACCGGTGAAGGCGGAGAAGCCGTTGACCGCTTCGGAACGGAACGCAACAGTGCCATTAAGCAGGTGGCTTCCGGACGATTTGGTGTAACCAGTGCCTACCTGAACAGTGCCAAAGAGATTCAGATCAAGATGGCGCAGGGCGCTAAGCCCGGTGAGGGCGGACATCTTCCCGGTAAAAAGGTTTATCCCTGGGTGGCAGCAACCAGATTCTCCACTCCCGGCGTGTCCCTGATCTCCCCGCCGCCACATCACGATATTTATTCCATCGAGGATCTGGCGCAGCTGATCTACGATCTGAAGAATGCCAACCGGGACGCAAGGATCTCGGTAAAGCTGGTATCGGAAGCAGGGGTAGGAACCATCGCTTCCGGTGTTGCCAAAGCAGGGGCACAGGTCATCCTGATCTCCGGATATGACGGAGGAACGGGTGCAGCGCCTTCCAGTTCCATTCACAACGCAGGACTTCCCTGGGAGCTGGGTCTGGCAGAAACCCATCACGCGCTCATTGAAAACAATTTACGAGGCCGTGTGGTCATTGAAACCGACGGTAAGCTCATGAGTGGACGGGACGTTGCCATCGCAGCGTTACTTGGTGCCGAGGAATTCGGTTTTGCAACCGCTCCCCTGGTAACCATGGGATGCATGATGATGCGTGTATGTAATCAGGACACCTGTCCGGTAGGAATCGCAACCCAGAACGAATGCCTGCGCAAGCGCTTCAAAGGAAAGCCGGAATACGTCATGAACTTTATGACCTTCATCGCTACGGAGCTTCGGGAGATCATGGCAAGCCTTGGTTTCCGTACCGTGGACGAGATGGTAGGACGAAGCGACTGCCTGAAGATGAAGGATGAACAGATCACACAGCGGGCCGAGATGGTAAACCTTCAGACCATCATCGATCCTACTTATGCAGATGCTGAGGTACGGCATTTCCGTCCGGAAGATATATACGATTTCAAGCTGGAAGAAACCATTGATATGGCAAAGCTTCTTCCCAAATTCGAGAAGAGCTTAAAGAGCGGCGCTTCTCATAGTGAGAAGGTGAAGATCTCCAGTACCAACCGTACGGTGGGAACCATCTTAGGTTCGGAGATCACCAGAGCGTATGGCAACGACCTGCCGGAGGATACCTTCGTGATCCATCTGGAAGGCGGCGGTGGTCAGTCCTTCGGAGCATTTGTTCCCCACGGCATGACCATGTATCTTACCGGCGATGCCAATGATGGATTCGGCAAAGGCTTATCCGGCGGAAAGCTGGTAGTGGTTCCTCCCAAGGGTTCCGCATTTGAAGCTTCCGAGAATATCATCGTAGGAAATGTGGCCCTGTATGGTGCCACCAGTGGAAAAGCGTATATCTGCGGTGTAGCAGGAGAGCGATTCCTGGTACGTAACTCCGGAGCGGTTGCAGTAGCAGAAGGCTGCGGTGACCACGGTCTGGAATACATGACCGGCGGAAGAGCCGTGATCTTAGGACGCACCGGAAAGAACTTCGCAGCCGGTATGAGCGGCGGCGTAGCATACGTACTGGATGAAGAACATGACCTCTACAGACGCCTGAACAAAGAAATGGTAGAGATGGAAGAAGTTACCGAGAAATACGACATTCAGGAACTTCAGGAAATTCTGGAAGATTACGAGAAGGAAACAGGATCCAAACGGGCAGCAGCCATCTTAAAGGATTTTGAAGCATACCTTCCCAGCTTTAAGAAGATCATTTCCTCCGATTACCGCCATGCAAGAGCCCTCATCGGTAAGTACGAAGAGCAGGGTATTCCCCATGAAGCCGCAGTCCTGGAAGCGTTCCGGGAGATGACGGAGGGGTAAGGAGTCGAAAGAACCATCCGTACCAGACATAAAAGAGAAATGGTCCGATGATCGTAATGCACACGGAATAGATAAATACCGTGCAAAAAATCAGGACGTATCGTGCCCGGAGGAAAGAGAAATCGCAGGGCCATAAATATAAGGAGCAGAACATGGGAAAGCCCACAGGTTTTCTGGAATATCAAAGGCAGGAAGATGCCTGGATCCCTGTAAAAGAAAGGATCTGTGATTTTCAGGAATTCCATAAACACTTAAATGAAAAAGAACGGCAAATGCAAGGCGCCAGATGTATGAACTGCGGCGTACCCTTTTGCCAGTCGGCATTGCAGTTAAAAGGCATGGTGACCGGATGTCCGCTGCACAATATGATCCCGGAATGGAACGATGAGATCTATCACGGACATTACGAACATGCTTTATCCAGACTACTTAAGACCAGCAACTTTCCGGAATTTACCGGAAGGGTATGTCCGGCCTTATGTGAGAAAGCCTGTATCTGCGGCATGAACGATTCTCCGGTAACGGTGCATGACAATGAGCTTTTCCTCATTGAGAAAGCCTTCGAGGAAGGGTGGATGAAACCCAGGATCCCGGAAGTAAGAAGCGGGAAGAAGGTTGCAGTCATCGGCGCAGGTCCTTCGGGACTGGCGGTAGCGGATCAGTTAAATCACAGAGGACATCTGGTCACCGTTTTCGAGAGAGAAGACCGGATCGGCGGACTGTTAATGTACGGGATCCCCAATATGAAGCTGCAGAAGGAAGTGATCCTTCGCAGACAGAAGCTGATGGAAGACGAAGGGGTCGTCTTTAGAACCGGCTGTGATGTGGGAAAGAACGTATCTGCTCAGGAATTACAAGAAGAATATGATGCCATTGTTCTCTGCTGCGGAGCAAAGAAAGCCAGAGGACTGGCAGTGGAAGACTTTAATGAAACGAAGGGTATCTACTATGCAGTAGATTTCTTAACATCTACCACCAAAGATCTGTTAAACGGCAAGAAAGAATTTGCTGTTTCCGCAGAGGGGAAACATGTGGTAGTCGTTGGCGGCGGAGATACCGGTAATGATTGCGTGGGAACCTGTATCCGACAGGGTTGTGCATCCATCACCCAGCTGGAAATGATGCCCATGCCTCCGGTAGAGAGGACCGCAGATAATCCCTGGCCGGAATGGCCCAAGGTATTAAAAACCGATTACGGTCAGCAGGAAGCCATCGAGTGCTTCGGCGCAGATCCCCGGATCTACGAGACCACGGTAAAGAAGTTAAAAACGAAAAAAGGAAAACTGACCGGGATCCAGACCGTAAAGGTGGGATTTGAAAACCGGAAGATGGTAGAGCAGGCAGGAACCGAGAAAGATCTTAAATGCGATCTGCTGCTCATCGCCGCAGGCTTTGTGGGATGCGAGGATTATACCGCAGAAGCCTTCAACGTTCCCAGAACGGAGCGGGGCGTTATAAAGACCGCGCCCGGTGCCTACGGAACAGAGGTCTCCAAGGTATTTACCGCAGGGGACATGCACAGAGGACAGTCCCTGGTAGTATGGGCCATCACCGAAGGCCGGCATTGTGCAGCTGAGGTTGACGAGTTCCTCATGGGATACACCAATCTCTCGTAGAGCTGATCTTTCAGGGAAATGAAAGACAGCGGCTCATTTCCCCGGGAAACGAAAGACAGCCGATCATTTACGGAAGTAATAAAACATTCAAATAGAGGAGAACACCGCTCTAAAAGAAAAGACAGGAGGAGAACATGAAAGAAGAAACAAAATTACCGGAATTATTTGGAAGCATGGTCTTTAATGAAGAGACTATGAAGGAAAGACTTTCCGCTGTTTCTTTCAAGGAATGGAAGAAATGTGTCAGCGAAGGTCTCCCTCTGGAGCTGGGCACAGCCAATGAGATCGCGGAAGCCATGAAACAGTGGGCTGTAGAAAAAGGAGCCACCCATTATACACACTGGTTCCAGCCTATGACCGGCGTTACCGCAGAAAAGCACGACAGTTTTATTGAGCCTGCAGAAGGCGGAAAGATCGTTATGGAGTTTTCCGGAAAGGAACTGGTCAGGGGCGAGCCTGATGCATCTTCCTTCCCCTCCGGTGGTATTCGCGCTACCTTCGAGGCAAGAGGCTACACGGCATGGGATCCTACATCCTTTGCATTTATTAAGGATAAGTCCTTATGTATTCCTACGATTTTCTGCTCCTACGGCGGACAGGCACTGGATAAGAAGATGCCACTGCTCAAGTCCATGGATGCAGTATCCAAGCAGGCACTGCGTATCCTGCGTCTCTTCGGAGATGACAAGTCAAAGAGAGTTGTGGCGCAGGTAGGACCGGAGCAGGAGTACTTCCTGGTAGATAAGAAGCTGTACGAGATGCGTGAAGATCTGAAGATGACCGGACGTACGCTTTTCGGCAACAAGCCTCCCAGAGGACAGGAACTGGAAGATCATTATTTCGGACAGATCAAACCCAGAGTATCCGCTTACATGCATGACCTGGATCAGGAATTATGGAAAGTAGGCGTCCTCTCTAAGACAAAGCATAACGAGGTTGCTCCTTCTCAGCATGAGATGGCTCCTGTTTATTCCGGAGCAAACGCAGCCTGCGATCAGAACCAGCTGGTAATGGAGATCATGAAGAAAGTAGCAGACCGTCACGGTTTTGTATGCCTGCTTCATGAGAAGCCTTACGCAGGGGTAAACGGATCCGGTAAGCATGATAACTGGTCCTTATCTACTGACACGGGTGTCAACTTATTCAAACCCGGTTCCACTCCCGCGGAAAATGCACAGTTCCTGCTGTTCCTTGCAGCCTTTGTAAAAGGTGTGGATGAGTATCAGGATGTACTTCGTACTACGGTTGCATCTGCAGGAAACGATCACCGTCTGGGTGCACAGGAAGCACCTCCGGCCATCATTTCCATTTTCCTGGGAGATGAGCTGGACGGTGTGGTTCAGTCCATCATCAAGGGCACTGCATATAAGGGAAGCGGAAAGCGCAAGCTGAACATCGGTATTGATGTAATGCCTACCATTCCTCAGGACAATACCGACCGTAACCGTACATCGCCCATGGCATTTACCGGTAACAAGTTTGAGTTCCGTATGCTGGGAAGCTCCCAGTCCATTTCCGGACCCAACATTGCACTGAATACCATCATGGCACAGGAACTGAAGGAATTTGCTGATGCTCTTGAAAAGAGCAAGCATTTCCAGGAAGATCTCCAGAAGCTGATCAAGAAGACGCTGACCGAGCATGAGCGGATCATCTTCAACGGTAACGGCTACGATGCCTCCTGGGTAAAGGAAGCAAAGAAGCGTGGTCTTTCCAACCTGACTTCTACCGCAGAAGCAATGCCGGAATATGTATCTCCCAAGGCTATCAAGCTGTACACCGAAAACGGAGTATATACCGAGGAAGAAGTAAGAGCACGTGGTGCGATCCATGTAGAAACCTACAACGCAACCATCGAGATCGAGGCACGGACCATGATCGACATGATCCATCGCCAGATCCTTCCGGCAGCTAGTGCTTATACCGCAGAGCTTTGCCAGAGAGCAGCCGCTCTGAAGGCAGCCGGTGTAGTGGTAGAGTACGAGAAGAATACTTCCAGAAATACAGCCCTTCTTACCGATGCTCTGGCAGATGCTTGTGCAACTCTGGAGAAGGATTTCGCAAAGGTTCCTGCCGATGCAAACAAGGCAATGAAGTATCTGAGAAACACAGTGATCAAGGATATGACCGTTGCAAGAGAAGCAGCCGATGCACTGGAAGCAGTCATCGATCAGAAGTACTGGCCGTTCCCGGTATATGCGGATCTGCTGTTCTCCGAGTAATTTGCAGATAACGAAGAAATATCGACAGACATCTTTCACTGAAAAGATATACCCGATGTTTTCCTGTAAGACCTGTAAAAAATAAGAGAAAGAAAAGCGGCCGGTTTCGGCCGGCCGCCATGTTTCAAAAGGGGATTACAGCACCATCTTACCGGTAGCTTCCGGAAGCTTTGTAGGATAGATCCCATCAAAGCAGGCACAGCAAAAGCTGTCCGGATCTCTGGGAGGACAAAGGTGCTTTGCACGATCCACGGTTAGGAACGCAAGGGAATCCGCTCCGATGATGGAAGCGATCTCTTCTTCCGAGTGGTGGGTTGCAATGAGATTTTCTTCCGAATCCACATCCGTTCCGTAATAACAGGGATGCAGGAACTTAGGTGAGGAGATGCGCATATGCACTTCCCTGGCACCGGCTTCCCGGATCAGACGGATGATCCGTTCACTGGTAGTACCCCGGACGATGGAATCGTCGATGACGATGACTTTCTTACCGGAGAGAACCGAAGGAACGGGATTTAATTTCAGATGTACCAAAGCTTCCCGCTGGGTTTGTACCGGAGCAATGAAGGTTCGTCCGATGTATTTGTTCTTAATAAGACCCAGATCGTAAGGAATACCGGATGCCTCGGCATAACCTAAGGCCGCATCCAGACCGGAATCCGGAACACCGATGACAACATCGGCATCCACCGGAGAATCCTCCGCCAGGTATTTACCGGCAAGTCTTCTTGCTTCATGTACCTGCACTCCTTCGATCACGGAATCGGCGCGGGAAAAATAAATGTATTCAAACACGCAAAGCTTCGGCTTGCACTTACCTACATGGGTAGTGATGGTGTGGAGACCATTTCCGTCAACGATAATGATCTCGCCGGGAAGAACATCCCGGATCAGCCTGGCACCTACGGCATCCAATGCGCAGGTCTCGGAAGCAAACACCAGCTTATGGTCAGGGGTTTCACCGTAACAAAGAGGACGAAGTCCCAGGGGATCCCGACAGGCGATGAGCTTGGTGGGAGACATTAACACCAGAGAATAGCTGCCCTCCAGCTCTGACATGGAACGCTCCACCGCTTCTTCTATGGATGCGGCTTTCAGGCGATTCCGGGTGATGATGTAGGAGATCACTTCCGTATCGGATGTGGTCTGGAAGATACAACCTTGTAATTCCAAAGCATTTCGAAGCACATAAGAATTGGTCAGATTACCGTTATGGCAAAGAGCCAGCTGTCCTTTCACATGTTTTACAACCATGGGCTGGGCATTTAAAGCCGTATTGGAACCGCTGGTGGAATAACGGACATGACCGACACAGATGGTACCTTCTCCCAGTTGTTTCATGACAGGAGGGGTAAAGACTTCATTCACAAGTCCGGTATCTTTGTGGTAACGGATCACTCTATCTTCATTAACGGCAATGCCGGCGGCCTCCTGGCCACGGTGTTGAAGCGCAGAAAGGCCTGCATACGCATAGGATGCAAGGTCTTCTTTTTTTGGAGAATAGACTCCGAAGACGCCACATTCTTCATGGATTTGATTCATATAAGACTCCTTTTGGGCAATAAAAAAGGGTGCAGAAGCACACGGCTTCAACACCTTTGTTGACAGATTGAGTATATCGGATCATGGGAGGACTTGCAAGATAAAACATAAGCGAAGAGGTGTCTTCGCGGAAAAGAGGAGATTATGACAACTGAAGTAATGGACTTTGTAAGCAGTCAGGTATTTGGCGTCTGGTTTTTGATCGGTGCCGCACTGGTATTCTGGATGCAGGCCGGTTTCGCAATGTGCGAGGCAGGTTTCACCAGAGCTAAAAATGCAGGAAACATCTTAATGAAGAACCTGATGGATTTCTGTATCGGAACGGTAACGTTCCTGTTACTGGGCTTCGGCCTGTTTCTGGGAGAAGATGCCCTGGGCGGATTCCTGGGCCTTCCCAACTTTGATATTTTCACAAACTATGCAAGTTTCGACTGGTCAAACTTCGTATTCAACCTGGTATTCTGTGCAACCACAGCAACCATCGTATCCGGAGCCATGGCAGAACGTACCCGTTTCATTTCCTACTGTGTATATTCTGCAGTGATCTCTGCAGTGATCTACCCCATTGAAGCACACTGGACCTGGGGAGGCGGCTTCCTTGCAAGAATGGGATTCCATGATTTTGCAGGTTCCAACTGTATTCACATGGTTGGTGGTATCTGTGCCCTCATCGGCGCAGCCATGTTAGGTGCCCGCATCGGTAAGTTTGAGAAAGATAAAGAAGGAAAAGTAACAAAGGTAAATGCATTCCCCGGTCACAACCTGCCTCTGGCAGCTTTGGGTGTATTCATCCTGTGGCTTGGCTGGTACGGTTTCAACGGTGCAGCTGCAACCACCGTGGAACAGTTAGGTGCCATCTTTGTAACAACCACCATCGCTCCCGCAGTAGCAACCGTTGTATGTATGTTATTTACCTGGATCAAGTTCGGTAAGCCCGATGTTTCCATGTCTCTCAACGCTTCTCTTGCAGGTCTGGTAGCGATCACCGCTCCCTGTGATGTTGTAGATGCGCTTGGTGCAAGTATCATTGGTATTGTAGCCGGTTTGCTGGTTGTTCTGGGTGTATGGTTTAACGATTATGTGATCCATGTAGATGATCCCGTTGGTGCAGTCGCAGTTCATATGTTCAACGGTATCTGGGGTACTCTGGCCGTTGGTCTCTTTGCTACCAACACCGCTCCCACATACTCTCTTGCAACCGAAAGCGGCGAGGAGCTGCTGGGATTATTCTACGGCGGTGGCTTTAAGCTTCTGGGCATTCAGTTCTTCGGTATGTTTGTAACCGCAGCATGGACCGCAGTAACCATCTTCGTTACCTTCTATATCATTAAGAAAACCCTTGGCCTTCGTGTCACACAGGAAGAAGAGATCATCGGTCTGGATGCTACCGAGCATGGTCTGCCCAGCGCTTATTCCGGATTTGCCATCAACGATATGTCCGGTACCATGGAGATCAACGCCAACACCAATTTAGGAGAAGAAGCTTACGAGAAAGCTACGGAAGCACAGAAGGATGCAGCCGTTAAGGTTGTAAAGGAAACCACCGTTCCTACCGGAGCAGGTGCAGCCTTTATCGACAGCGGTATGCACAAGGTGTCCATTATTGCAAAACTGGCTCGTTTCGATGCCTTAAAGAAAGCCCTCAACGACTTAGGTGTAACCGGTATGACGGTCACCCAGGTTATGGGTTGTGGTATCCAGAAGGGTGCCGGCGAGTACTATCGTGGCGTCGAGCTGGATGCAACCCTGCTTCCTAAGATCAAGGTAGAAGTCATTGTCAGCGAGATCCCGGTAGAAGAAGTCATCGCAGCTGCTAAGAAAGCACTGTATACCGGTCACATCGGTGATGGTAAGATCTTCGTTTACAACGTAAGCAAGGTAGTGAAGGTTCGTACCGGCGAAGAAGATTTCGCAGCGCTGCAGGATGTAGAGTAATCCTATATAAGTGCATTTACATGGGGATGGAGTCGTTTGATTCCATCCCTGTTTTATTTTGCAGGAAAATTGATTTTTCTTTCGCGCGGATATACAATGTATATACGAAAGGAGAGGTCATATATGAAAGCACAGGTTAAAACTTGGGGAAATAGTCAGGGAATCCGAATTCCGAAAGAAGTGCTTCAGGAAGCAGATTTTTCTGTAGATGATGTTCTTGATGTTCAGGTATCTGAGGGAATGATAACGCTTGTGAAACCATTCAGACATATGACATTAGAAGAACGTGCTGCTGAATATGGTGGAAAATTGAATCTGGATGGGGAATTTGACTGGGGTGAACCGGCAGGAAGAGAGACTTGGTAATGACCGAAGGATTACATCAAGGGGATATACTTAAGATCGAAGGAATAAACAAACCGGTTCTTGTAGTAAGTAAAGATTTTTTTAATCAAACCAGAGAAATAATCGGCTGCCCGATTTATGATAAGGGAATGGAGGGACCGTTGCATATATTTATCAATGCGGAAGAAGTGCAGGGATATGTGCAATGTGAAAAAATGGCATTGCTGGATCTGAAGGTTCGAGGACATTTGAAAATCGACAGAATCCATCATGCCGACATAATGAACATTACGGATGCAATACAAGGAATCTTTGATTACATTTAAATACCGATAAAGTATACATGGGGATGGAGTCGTTTGATTCCATCCTTTTTTTGCGGCAAAGCAGATCATCGATCCGGATAAAATGTATATTTGAAAGAAGCTGTTTATCCGCAAGCGCATACTCTTCCCGCAATTATCTCACAACTTGCTGAGATGTGTGGTTTTATAAAGTTTTGAGATGTGATACTATACGAATAGACACAGTAATTTATATGTCAAA
>JAIKYN010000194.1 GCA_024683155.1 Lachnospiraceae bacterium
ATCATACAAGATAAGACGCGACTGGATAACCTCAGAAAAGTACAGGAAATGCGTCACTATTTCACAGATGAAGACGGAGCATACCGGAAGGAACTGAAGAACCGGGATGATATGGTGCTCTTTAAATATTTGTCATGGGTCGTACTGGGAATCTTAGGTGCGATCTCCTTAACCATTAGCTGGAAGGAACAGTGGAATGCACTGGGATTGTTCCAGTGGCTGGCACTTGGCCTGCTGCTGGCAGAATCCGTAGCACTGCAGCTGTTTTATCATTACAAGATGTGGCGCAGCGACCACTCGGAAGCCATGACCCGCTACAGTGAGAAAGATATCTTTATTTACTGGCTGCTGGTGGATAGCCGGATCCCCCGAGTGATCGTGGCGAAGAACCGCAGGACCAAGCAGATGGAATGTGTGGTCATCCGCCCGAAGCTGTTTGGAAAAGCCAATCTTTCCGCCTTTGAATTCAAGGGCAACGGATTTGAAGTAGAGAGTGTGGATCTGGATGACAACGTGATCACCCTGGGGGAATATAAGGGCGATCTGGACATTGGGGATATTTAGAGAAGGAGAATTGAGATATGAATGTAGCAGAAGCCATCACAAAGAGAAGTTCCACCAGAGGGTATACCGTTGAGAAATTAACCGAGGTGGAGATCAAGAACATTATAGAAGCAGGTCTCAAGGCGCCTACGGCGGCCAATAAGCAGGAGATCCATTTCTCTGTGCTGGATGGTGACCATCCGGCCTTAAAAGAGCTGGAAGAGGAGAAGAACCGCCTTCGTAACCTGTCCAACTTAGAGCATAACTTTTATTACGAGGCACCGACGGTGATCATCTTAAGTGCCGATGCAAGTTACAAGTGGAGTCCTCTGGATGCGGGGATCGCTGTGCAGAACATGGCGCTGGCCGCAGAAGAGATGGGGCTAGGAAGTCTGATCATCGGTTGCATTTACGATGCACTCCGGGGAGATAAGAAGGATGCCTTTTCAGCAAAGTTTGCCTTCCCGGAAGGCTATGAGTATGAGATCGCCATTGCGGTAGGACATAAGGCTGTGACCAAGGAGCCCCATACTTATGATGCCGGCAAGCAGGTGACCTATTTATAAATCCTACGGCTGATTTTTTCGGAACAGTGTTTTGTATGCAAAACAGATCGCCGATTTCTCCGGAACTGCATACTGTATGCAAATCGACAGGAAAGCGCTTGAAATCCGGATTGTACGAAGAAAAAGCCAATAAATGATAAATAAAAATTTGGATACTCCCCGGAATGGATGTATAATTTTCATAAAAATCCTTCCAGGGGGTATTTTTTATGGGACTCATAGAGTTGCTGCTTCTGGCGGTGGGCCTTGCCATGGATGCCTTCGCAGTATCCATCTGTAAGGGACTTGCAGTCAAGAAGCTGACAATAAAAGAATGTATGATCTGTGGTGTCTGGTTCGGAGCGTTCCAGGGGATCATGCCGTTTATCGGTTATCTTATCGGTTCCGGGTTCGAGAAATGGATCCGGATCGTGGCACCCTGGGTCGCATTTATCTTATTAAGCCTGATCGGTGTCAATATGATCCGGGAGGCGTTCTCGGAAGAGGAAGAGACGGATGCCGGGCTGGATGTGAAGACCATGTTCATCATGGCTGTTGCCACCAGCATTGATGCGCTGGCGGTCGGCATCACCTTTGTAGCGGTTCCTGTGCAGATCGTAACTGCAGGCGGACTGCAGAATACCCTGATCGCGGTACTTATCATCGGGGTTGTCACCTTCGGGATTTCCGCGGTAGGTGTTAAGATCGGAAATATCTTCGGTACCCGGTATAAAGCGGGCTCCGAGGTAATGGGCGGAACCATTCTGGTATTCATCGGTTCCAATACCCTGATCGGTTTTCTGGATAAAACCGGTGTGATGCAGAATTCCAATACCATCCTGGGGATGCTGATCCCTCTGGTGGGAACCTTGCTGGGGGCGGCCTTTGTGTACGCGAAGACCAGCAAGATCGAAGATGATATACGGACGGTTCTGGCAGGCGCCAGTGCGGGCATCATGTTTTCCATCTCTGTATGGGGACTGATCGAACCTGCGGCAGGCTGCATGCAGGGGAGCGGCGTTGCAAGAGTTCTTCCCTTGTTCTTTGCTTTTCTTGCAGGGGTATTGATCCAATATGTGCTGGATCTGGCTGTGCCGCATACCCATGCCTTTGTGGAGATCACGGAAGGCCCCAGGAGCCGCTTAAGTAATGAGACCAAGATGATGCTGGCGGAAGTGATCCATCACATTCCGGAAGGGATCGCTCTGGGAGCAATTTTCGCCGGTGCCTTTATTAAAAATACCGGTATTTCCATTTCCACTGCTGTGATTCTGGCAATTGCCGTTGCGGTACAGAATTTCCCGGAAGCCATGTTTGTTTCTCTGCCGGTAAGAGATAAGGGAACCGCCACCGGAAAAGCCTTTTTCATGGGCGTGGTATCCGGCGTACCGGTGCCTATTTTTGCGGTAATGAGTTT
>JAIKYN010000202.1 GCA_024683155.1 Lachnospiraceae bacterium
GCTGCCACACTGAGACGGGAAATGATCCACAGATCGGACAGGCCGTCGTAAATAAGGGCAACGCCAAGAACGCGCACCAGCATTTGCAAGGTTCCAAAAGGATTAAAGATCAGCAGTACGGCAAAGATCACCGTAAGCAGAGCAAATACCAGAGCGATCCACCACTTGCCGTAATGCATGCCCATAAGACGAACGGCATCCTTCAGGTTGATGATCCCGTGGATCAGGATCACAACGCCTACCAGAACAGGAACGAGTTCCAGGATCTTCTCCGGGTCCTTCAAAATCCAGAGGCCGATCACCAGGAGCAGAATACCGGCTACCAGGCTGCCTCGGTAATACAGATTGGATTCGCCGCTAAATAAGCCTGCCAGGGTATAAAAAAGGCCAATGAGTACCAGTACCACTGCCAGTGCCATACAAAATACCTTACTGGAGATATCCGGCCATACCAGAAGTACAACGCCGATGGCCAGACACAACAATGCGGTGATCAGTGAATTCCATTTGATCTTTTGAAGAATCGATTTCATTTTTAATGTCCTTTCCTTAGAATTCAATGCCCTTCCGGGCTTCCACGCCACGATCATAAGGATGCCGGATAGATTGCATATCCGTGATATAGTCCGCCATTTCCAGCATCTGCGGGGTAGGATCCTGTCCGGTAAACACCCATTCTGCTTCCGGGTTTGCCTTGGTAGATGCCAGGATCTGCTTCCAGTTATCCTCGCTGAGCAGTCCCAGCGTCACCGGATAAGTGATCTCATCCAGGACAAATACATCCGCTTCTCCCGCTGCAAAGATCTTCTGGATCTCAGCCAGCAGAGCATCATGCTCCTGCACGATATCGGACCGGTCCTCCAGGGTCATCTCCCAGGTAAAAGGATAGGTTCTGGAAAGACGCATCACCCGGATATTCTCAACTTTTTCCAGGACGTTCAGCTCACTGCTTTCGTTTCCCTTCATAAACTGGGCAAACACAACCTTCTTACCGGCCCCTGCCGCACGGATCGCCAGGCCGATGGCCGCCGACGTTTTGCCCTTTCCTTTTCCCTTATACACATGAATCATCTATCTATGCTCTCCTTAGATGTGCTACAATAACGTTGCATATAGCATATTTCGTACTTCTATAGTACCGCGTATGCCTGATCTGCGTCAAAAGTCAAAACCGCTGATTTGTAGCATCTACAGCAAAAGGAGACCCTATGGACCTGAATACTGCAGCCGGCGCTTTACCGGTAAGTGTACTGGTATTTATCGCCTTGACCATCGTACTTTCCATCATCGTTCCCGTGGCATTTTTCATTCACCTGCGTAACAGCGGCCCTGTGAGCTTTCGCCCTGTTTTAGCCGGCATGGCTGCCTTTATCATCGCCGTTATGGTTCTGGAGCGGATGCTGCACCTTCTGGTGCTTCAGGTAGATTCCCCCGTCAGCCGCTTCCTGTCCCAGGGAGGTGTGATCAATGCCTTATGCTATGGCCTGTACGGTGCATTTGCCGCCGGCATCTTTGAGGAAACCGCCCGCTACATCGCCTATACAACTTATCTGAAACAGGCGAACGGACGCCGCATCCCGCTTCTGTACGGGATCGGACACGGCGGTATGGAAGCATTTCTTATCTGTACCTTACCTATGCTGGCAAACTTTGTAACCGCTGCAGCCCTGCGCAGACGGGGACTGGATGACTTTTTATCCGGATATCCCGCAGCCGATGCAGCTGTTCTCAGGGAAACGTTCACCACTTTCTATACCACCCCTGCAGCTTCTTATCTCCTGGCAGGTGTAGAGCGGATCCTGGCCTTTGCCATTCATGTTTCTCTGTCGGTACTGGTTTATATCGCTGTTAAGAACGTAAAGCGCAGACTGCTGTTTCCCTACGCCATTATGATCCACGCGGTGGTGGACTTCGTTCCCGCCCTATATCAGGCAGGACTCATTACCTCCGTTGCCCTTGTGGAAACCTATACCGCAGTATCTGCCATCTTCCTGGTTTTCCTGGCAAGAGTGCTATACAAGAAGAATCTTATGAACCTGCCGGAACTTTGATTACACAGTGACCCCAAAAATAAACCGCCTCCAGCCCTCTGTTTATGAGGGTTGAAGGCGGTTTTCATCAACACGTTTTGTCCTATATCTCTATATCTCTATATCTCTATATCTCTCTATCTCTATATATCTCTCTTTATCTCTATATTTCTCATTTTGATCCTGTCACGAGACAGCGGATACATCACAGATCGGAAGACTTCTTTCTGCGTTCCAATGCCTTCCGGATCCCCAGTTCATAAATGGCATAACCTACCACGGTTCCCAAACAGTTCAGGATGATATCATCAATATCAAACCGTCCGAAACCGGTGATCAACTGGACAACTTCCAGGAACAAACTGATAAGCGCTCCCAGCACCAGGATCCAGTCAAACTTCCTGAGGTTCTCCCAGATCATAGGCAGCAGGATTCCCATGGGCAGAAATGCCAGGAAATTCCCTGCGATATTTTCGAAGGCTCCGATATCCAGATAGTAGTATTCGATGTACATGGTAATGGAACGAAACGGCATCAGATTGGCCATGGAGTAGCCTCTCTGCAGCACCGAAAAATCCCATTCTTTCAGGCTGTACCAATAATAATACCAATCATATTTAAAAAGGATCACCTTCAGTAAAACAAAACAATATACGATAAAGACACCCAACCATGCCTTGTTTGTCTTCGATTTCTTTTCCTTATCTTCCACAAAAACCTCTATTACTTATCGCCCTGGGCGTTCTCAAGCAGTTCATCCATAAAATCATATAATTCGTCTCTTCCCTGCTTGGTCTGGGAAGAAAACGGAAACAGCATCAGGTCCTCTTTATTGCCGAGCACCGTACGGATGCGGTCCAGCTTGCCCTTCACTTCGCTTCTCTTGAGCTTATCCAGCTTGGTTGCGATAACGATGGGCTGATAGCCGTTGTGGCGGATCCACTTGTACATATCCAGGTCATTTTCCCCCGGATCATGACGGATGTCAACCAATAAAAAGATGGCTTTCAGACTGGTAGCGGTATTCAGATACTTCTCGATCATCTTCCCCCACTCCGCCTTTACCTGCACATTGGCCGTAGCATAGCCATAGCCGGGCAGATCCACAAAATATACGGCATCGTTCACATTATAATAATTGATGGTCTGGGTCTTGCCGGGCTTACTGCTGGTACGTGCATAGCTGCTGCGGTTCATCAGCGCATTGATCAGCGAGCTTTTACCCACATTACTCTTGCCGGCAAAAGCGATCTCCGGCAATGTATGTACCGGGAACGTACTGGTAATCCCACAAACTGTCTCCAGATTCACACTTTTAATAACCATAAAACCCTCTCTTATACAAACGCTTCCCGGATCACGTCCTTCATGGTCTCCACCGGGATAATGGTAAGGCCTTCCTTGATCTCTTCTTCGATCTCCTCTACATCCTTTACGTTCTGCCTGGGAACCAGCACTGTCTTGATGCCGGCGGTCTTAGCAGCCAGGATCTTCTCCTTAAGGCCACCGATGGGCAATACTCTGCCCCGCAAAGTGATCTCTCCGGTCATGGCCAGGTCACAGCGAACCTTCTTGGAGGCTGCTACGGACAACAAAGCCGTTGCCATGGTGATACCCGCACTGGGGCCATCCTTGGGAACCGCTCCTTCCGGAATATGCAGATGGAAATCATGGGTCTCAAAATAATCCTTCGCCACATGATAAGAAGGGCTGACGGAACGCACATAGGAAAGGCTGGTCATGGCCGATTCCTTCATGACATCGCCCATCTGGCCGGTAAGTTCCACCTTACCCTTTCCGGGCATGGCGTTTACTTCAATCTGCAAAGTCACACCGCCTACACTGGTCCATGCAAGGCCCCGTACAATGCCGATCTCATCTTTATCATTCTTCTTATCCTTGCGATACTTCTGTTTACCAAGATACTGATCCAGATTTTTGGAATTTACCCGCACCTTGGTGGTGTCGGCTCCCTTTTCCAGGATCTCCTTGGCGGCTTTACGGCAGATCTCGCCGATCTTCCGCTCCAGCTCACGCACACCCGCTTCCCGGGTATAAAATTCTATGATATCCTTAACGGCACTGTCGGTAATGGACAGTCTTCCGCCTTCCAGACCATTTTTCTTAAGCTGCTTGCTTACCAGATATTCCTTGGCGATATGGAACTTCTCGTTGGCCGTATAACTGGACACCTCGATCACTTCCATACGGTCCAGCAAAGGCTTGGGGATCGTCTGGGTCGTATTGGCCGTTGCGATAAAGAGAACCTCTGACAGATCCAGCGGTACCTCCACATAGTGATCGGAGAACCGGCAGTTCTGCTCGGAATCCAGTACTTCCAACAGCGCCGATGACGTATCCCCCTTGTAATCGCTGCTGACCTTATCGATCTCATCCAGCAGCATCAAAGGATTCTTCACTTTCGCCTGACGCAGGCCTACCGCAATACGTCCGGGCATGGCGCCTACATAGGTGCGACGATGTCCGCGGATCTCCGCTTCATCCCGCACGCCGCCCAGACTGATGCGCACATATTCCTTACCCAATGCTTCCGCAACGCTGCGGGCAATGGATGTCTTACCCGTACCGGGAGGTCCAACCAGGCAAATGATCGGGCTGTCTCCTTTTTGCGTCAGCGCTCTCACTGCCAGGAATTCCAGCACGCGTTCCTTTACTTTCTTAAGACCGTAATGCTGTGTCTCCAGGATCTCCTGAGCATGCGCAATATCCGTATTATCCACAGATGCCTTATCCCAGGGCAGTTCCAGTAACGTCTCGATATAACCGCGTTCCACGGCGCTCTCCGAACTACTGCCGGAGATCGTACGGAAACGGTTGATCTCTCTTTGGATCTTTTCTTTTACTTCATCGGAAGCCTGCAGTTCCTTCAGCTGCTTCTCAAAGCGCTCTGCATCGGACAGCTCACCGCCACCCAGCTCTTCCTGAATGTATTCCAACTGCTCACGCAGAATATAATCCTTCTGATTCTTCTCGATACGGCCCTTGATCTTCTGTGCCAGCTCATTCTTTACCTGGGCCATATCCACTTCATTGGTAAGCTGAATGGCCATCCGCTCAAAACGATCCGTCAGATCCACCGTAGAGAGGATCTCCTGCTTCTTGGTATAAGGCAAAGGCAGCCCCGATGCGATCAAGTCCACCACATAGTTGATATCCTGTGCCGTCTGAACCTTCAAAGTCAGGCTCTGACTGGTCTTGGGAAAGTTCTTCACATAGTCCAGGAAGCGATCCTTGATCTCCTGGATCATGGCACGCTCCACGTTGGGATCCGTCTCCATCTGAGCAGGGATCCGTTCTACCTCAGCTACCAGATAAGCCTTCTGCTGCTTTGCAAAGGAACGGATAAATGCACGATCCTGTCCCTCTACCAGAACACGGACCACATTCCCCGGAAGCTTTGCCATCTGCTTTACCGTAGCGATCGTACCCACATTGTAAAGCTCTGCCACATCCGGATCCGGCTGCGCCGTCTCCCTCTGGGCCACCACAAAGATCTGCTTCTCTTCTTCCAGTGCCTTTTCTACCGCACGAATGGAAGTCTGCTTGGACAGATCAAAGTGCAGCACCATTCCCGGGAAAACCACCAGGTTCCTGAGTGCAACCGCAGGAAACTGCTCCAGATCAGAGATCTCCACCATCACCTTCTTACGAGGCTTGGGAGCAACTGTTTTCTTTGCTGCAGGCTTCTTTGCAGCAGTCTTCTTAACTGCAGTCGCAGTCTTCTTAGCTGCGGGCTTCTTTGCAGCAGTCGCAGTCTTCTTTGCTGTAGGCTTCTTTGCAGCCGTTTTCTTTGCTACAGTCGAAGTCTTCTTCGATGCAGTTGTTTTCTTTGTTTCAGTTATATCTTTCTTCTTTTCAGCCATAATCTTTACCCTCTGGTAAATGCCGGTCTAATAAGTACACAATAGTTACGTAATTATTTCAAAGCTACATAGAGTTTTATATTTCCACTCAGCGCCCCTAACAGGAAAGGCGTGTTTTGTATCACACATTTTGGCTTTTCCATACCGCGTCAAAGCTCATATTCTTCCGTTCAGGCGGAAAGATTGTACAAAGATCCGAAGGGTCTTTTCGTACGTCGGTTCTTATACATGGTCTTTTCATGTATTAGAACCGTTACGTACGATATGAAGCGAAAGCGCCCCTGAGGACTTTTTACAAGCTTGACGCCTCTCTCATAAGTAACCTCTTTGACGCGGCATGGGAAGCCACATCAAAATTACAAAACACGCCGCCCATGAAAAGCGGCGGCGTGACAAATGCTGATATGCGCTGCAGTCTCCTGCAAACATTTATTTCGCCTTCTTCAAAGAAGACGTCTCACGATGCACGATCAGCGGCTTGCTGGCGCCCTCCACCGCTGACTTGGTGATCACACAGCTTTCGATGGTGTCATCGGAAGGAATCTGATACATCACATCCATCATGACATGTTCCATAATGGAACGAAGTCCTCTGGCACCGGTCTTACGATGGAATGCCATCTCTGCAATGGTCTCCACCGCATCATCCTCGAAGGAGAGCTGCACATCGTCTAAGTCAAACAGCTTCTGATACTGCTTGATCAAAGCATTCTTCGGCTCCTTCAGGATCCGGATCAATGCTTCTTTGGTCAGGCCCTCTAAGGAAA
>JAIKYN010000235.1 GCA_024683155.1 Lachnospiraceae bacterium
TTGGGAATTCCTTCGATCTCTTCCTGAGATGTCAGATCCAGGCCAAGATCCGATAACTGCTCTTCCGCCGATAACGGGGTTTCCACAGCAGACTCTTCTGCTACGATGGGTTCATCTATTGCTATCGCAGGTTCCTCTGCTGCAGGTTCTTCTTCTACTGATTCTTCTGTTGCCTGGGCTGCTGCCAAGGTTGCTTCCAGATCAGGTACTTCTTCGGTTGCTTCTTCCACCACTGGTTCTTCTTCTGCTACTACCGGTTCTTCTGCTACTGGTTCTTCTGTCGCCTGTGCTGCTGCAAGGATTGCCTCCAGATCAGGCACTTCTTCGGTTGCTTCTTCTGCAACGGGTTCTTCTACTGCTACTACCGGTTCCTCTGCAACGGGTTCTTCTGCAACGGGTTCTTCTGCTACCGTTTCTTCTGTTGCCTGCGCTGCGGCCAAGATTGCCTCCAGATCAGGCATTTCTTCGGTCGCTTCTTCTGCAACGGTTTCATCTGCAACGGGTTCTTCTGTTGCAGGCTCTTCTACTGCCTGGGCTGCTGCAAGGATAGCTTCCAGATCAGGCATTTCTTCTGCTGCTTCAGCCACAGATTCTTCCGCTGCAGGTTCTTCGATTGCTACTGCAGGTTCTTCGATTGCTACGGCAGGTTCCTCTGCTACCGGTTCTTCTACTGCCTGCGCTGCTGCAAGGATTGCTTCCAGATCAGGCACTTCTTCGGTTGCTTCTTCTACAACGGGTTCTTCTACTGCTACTACCGGTTCCTCTGCAACGGGTTCTTCTTCTGCTACTACCGGTTCTTCGGCAGCCACAGGTTCCTCGGGAAGCCCGATTCCGGATAACAGATCCTGAATGGTACTCTCATCCATGGAAGAACCTTCCGGTACCACGGAATCCTCTGTAGGCAGGTCGATACCCGCCAGTAAACTCTCAATATTTAACTCATCGACACTGTCGATGCTGTCTGCATTTTCTTCAACGGGTGTATCCTCGATCGCCGGAATATCTGCACTTTCTGCTGCCTCTTCCATCGGTACATCTTCCAATGCAGGAATATCTGCACTCTCTGCCGCTTCTTCAACGGGTGTATCCTCGATCGCCGGAATATCTGCACTTTCTGCTTCTTCCGCTGTTGCTGCGTCCTCTAATACACCCAGGTCCAGGTTATCCAGCATGTCTGCCAGAGAGATTTCCTCAGCAGGTGCTTCTTCTGCCGGTACTTCTTCAGAAGGCATTTCCTCCGGAAGTGGCTCTGCCGTGATCTTATCCAGCATTGCTGCCAGGTCCGGCATTTCTTCCGTTTCTGTCGGAGATTGCTCTACTGCTACTTCTTCAGGTATTACCACAGGTTCCTCTGTCGCTACTTCTTCGGGCATTCCCACAGGCGCCTCTGCCGCAACCTCTTCTGGTATTATCGCAGCTTCCTCTGCAGGGCTTTCTTCCAATCCCGTCACATCCCCAACTGTGTCGGAATTCTCTAAAGAAGGCGCACCTTCCAAAGCTTCAGGTTCCACCTCTACGGTTTCTTCTGACGCTTCGTCCGTTGCTTTATTCATAGTTGCCTGAAGCGCCGCAAGACGCTCCCTTCCTGTCGTTATCGTCTGATCGGCCAAAGCCTCGCTCTCGCCCTGCGACATACTTTTCAACAGGCTGTCGAGATATTCTTCATCAGAACTCATACATTATTGTCCTCCCTACGGAAGTTTGCATAACGATAGCAATTTTATATCATTATATTTTATCATACCTTTTCACCAATTTAAACGAATGCAGTAAAAAAGAAGTTGCTGTTTTTCCTACAAACAACAACTTCCTCGTCCTTTTTTATCCCTCATTTGGTTGTCCGGCGAGCAGCCATTCCAACCCTCTGGTCATTCTGCCTTCATAATCCGCAAAATGATTGCCCTCATTCCACTGTAAAATATGCGTAATTCCGCCATCTTCCAGCATCTGATCCAGTGTCCGGATGCAGTCTCCCACCGTGGCCATTACAGGATTTTTCGTTTTCTCCTCTTTCAGTCCCAGACTCAGATATACGGCTGTCGTCTGAAGGGGATGCTCCTTTATATATTCCAGGAATCCCGGATACCACACGGATGGCGATACTGCTGCCACTTTATGAAATGTGTCCCTCTGCGTGGCCGCCCACAAAGCAAAGAGGCCCGCCAGGGAGTAACCTGCTATATACCAGGTTTTCTTTCCCCATTTTTCTTCGATCGGCTCGATGACGCCGTTCTTCAGCTCTTCCAGATACGTTGCCGCTCCGTCTCCAAAGCCTTCTTTTCCGAACACCGGTGCTGCTTCCCATGGAGCCAGCTGCCGATTCCAATCCCTTACGGAAACGTTCACCAGCATACGGCCGCTCTTTCCCGTATCATTTCCGTCTTTTTCCGGAAAAAGTGCGTGCAGCAGCGGCATATCTGTTTCCAAGTCTCCAAAGTCCTCCGCGGATACAGGCTGTAACACTGCGATCTCACCTGCCGGATCACCGCAAAACAGCACACGTAGCTTCTCATTTTCCCAATGATCTGTCATGTTTTACCTCCAGCCTTTCATTTTCCCGCTTCCTCCCGGTTTTACCGGTTACAGATGCTTTGGATCTCAGATGCATGATCTGCAACATACGTAGCGCCGGCTTCTTCCAGTTCCTTACGGCTTCCGTAGCCATAGGTCACGCCTATGGAATGGATCCCTGCAGCTTTGGCGCCTTCGATATCGTAATGGCGGTCGCCCACCATAATATAATCCGGAGCTCCCGATAGCTCCATGGCTCTTTTCACCAGGGCTTCCTTGGTATAGCCTTTATCGGAAAAATCCGGTCCTACCACCTCTTCAAAATAGGACAGCAGCTCAAAATGCTCCACGATCCGCTTTGCAAAAGGGGTGGGCTTGGAAGTGACCACATACAGCTTCTTTCCTTGCGCATGCAAGGTTTTGATGGTGTCTGCGATACCCTCATACAAAGGGGCATTGAACATCCCGCCGCCTCCGTAATATTCCCGGTAGATACGTACAGCTTCTTCTGCCTTTTCATCCGACAGGTCGTAAAAATCCTGAAACGCATTAAACAGAGGCGGTCCGATAAAACGCTTGAGATTATCCGGGTTTTCTTCATGGATCCCCAGTTTTTCCAGGGCATAGAGAATGGATTCAATAATGCCGAACTCGGACTGGGTGATGGTTCCGTCCAGGTCAAAAAACACACTGTTATACATAGATCACCGTTTTCCTTCCTTGAACATGCGCATCATCTCATTGGTAAGGCTGAGATTATTGGGCTGGAGCTCAATTTCCTCCCGCTTTACCCACTGGGCATATTTCAGTTCATTTTCATCCATATGGATCTGCGTATCTCCGTCCGCCTCGCAGTAGAATCCTGCCAGGATGTCCTGGGCCATACCCCAGGGCTGGGATTTATAATACTGAATATTTTTAACCTTCAGTCCGGTTTCTTCCATTACTTCCCGGGCTACGGTTTCTTCCAGGGTTTCTCCGATCTCTGTAAAGCCTGCCACCAGCGCATTATGGCCATACCCTCTCCGGTATCTGGTAAGCAACAGATATTCTCCGTTGATCACTCCTACGATCACCGCAGGATTGATCCTGGGATACAGCACATTTCCGCAATCGGGACAACACAGTGCCCGTTCTTTAGGATGGAATCCAAAGGGCTTGCCGCATTTTCCGCAATAACGATTGTCTGCATACCATTTCCACAAATGGAACGCAGTAAAAGCTGCAAAGACTTCCGTTCCCATGCCTTCATCCCGGATGTCGCGTACCGCCAGATAGGTATAGCCTTCTCGGCTTTGGGGTTCATCTTCCGTCTCCAGAAAGTACTTCTGCTCGTCGACGGAAAACAGATATACCGGACGATGGATGGGACCATCCTCCGCTTTTGTAAATAGGATCCGGCCTTCCTTTATCTGCACAAAGACCTTCCCTTCCTTGTCATAATGTAGCAGAAAATCCCCATTTTCAGGGGCGATGGGCCGATACTGATTATCGAATCTGCTTGGAAAAATATCCTGGATCATTGTTTCATACCTCGTTTCTAAGAAACCATTCTAATCGATCCTGCTAGGAAATACCATAGAATGCATATTTACAGTAAAAAAGGCCATCCCTTTCGAGATGGCCTTTGAAAATGTTCGTATTATTCAGCTACTGCAGGAACCTGTGCATTTCCCATAACCAGCTTATCGATTTCCTTTACCAGATTACCGATCTCAGGCTTGGAAAGCTGTGCATTCGCACCAAGTGCCTCGCCCTTTCTTCTCATTTCCTCGTTTACCAGAGAGGAGAAGATAACAACAGGGATCCAGTTTGTCTCTTCGTCATCCTTCACCAGCTTGGTCAGTCTGTGACCATCCATCTCCGGCATCTCAATATCGGTGATGAGGCAACGCACATGGGAACGAAGGGTTCCGTCAGACTTGCACTCTGCAATAAAGTCATACGCTTCCTTGCCGTTCTTGGTGGAAGTAACATTGGTATATCCGGCCTTCTTAAGAGAATCAACGATCAGCTTGTTCAGCAGAACAGAGTCCTCTGCGATCAGGATCGGAACATCATTACGATTACGAGGTCCTAATTCTTCAATCTCGGCAACCTTCAGTCCGGTCTCGGGACTGATATCGGTAACGATCTTCTCAAAGTCCAGGATAACGATGAGCTTGTTGTCGATCTTGATGATACCGGTGGATACGCCGTCTACTTCATTATTAACCGTAGAACTGGGCTTTAAGATATCCTTCCAGGATACACGATGAATACCGCAAACAGCTTCAACATGGAATGCGATGTCCAACTGATTAAAGTTGGTGATGATGAACAGACCACCGGGCTTCGCAGTTCCTCTCTGTAAGCAATTACGAAGATCGATCGCCGTGATCATTGTATCTCTCGGCATGAAAATACCTTCAACACTGGGATGTGAATTGGGTACCGGAGTAACTTCCTGATAATTGATGATCTCACGGATCTTCGCAACGTTGATGCCGTAGGAATTGCCATCAATGATAAACTCCAGCACTTCCAGCTCATTTGTACCATTTTCCAGTAAGATTTTTGTGTCCATACGTTCCACCTCTCGCACTTTATTGTAAGCCGGATCGAGCTCTCTTTTAAAAAGATAGATTAACAGTCTTACGAATACTAAAATTATATCACATCTTTTTAATTTTTCAATCAATTCATAATAATATTATTAAAAACATAGCAAATGGCTCTTCGGAAATCAGATAAACGTCCCCGTATCTTTGCATTTGCAAATTGTGTCTCACTCCATAATTCATTATAAGCCTCTCCCCGCCACATGCTATAATTATTTCATGAAAAAATTTATTTTATCCTTATTTTTGATCCTCACATTGTTATCCCTGTTTGCAGCCGGAGCTCTGGTCTACATCCATCACGCCACCGACCTGGCCGTAAAACTTCCCGGGAAATATCAGGCCTCCGTATCCTATACCGATTCGGTGATCACTGCAGGAGATGCGTATCTTGCAGAAGCTTTCATGGGCGATAACGTATCTCTGGCCGACGAAGAGGCCAACATTTCCATACAATATACCCTGACCTTCGCCGAAGACGGAACCTATGATCAGCAGGTAGATGAAGCCTCTTATGAAGAAGCAAAAAAGAAGGCTTATTCCGCTTTGGAACAAGCCCTTACCAAGGTGATCCAGCTGCGCCTTTCCGCTGCAGGCAAGATGACCCATACGGATGAAGATGTGAAGGAAACCACGGAGACTTTGCTTGGTATGACGCTTCCGGAGTATTTAGAGAAATGTGGCCCACAGCTTCTCCCCTCCTGGGAAGATATTTGCGCTGCCTACAATATTTCCGGCACCTATACTGCAGAGCGTAACAGCCTGCAGCTGAGTGAGCAGGGTCTTCGGCAGATCCTGCTGGATGAAGATACCCTGGTCCTTACGGATCCTTCAGGGGCAGAGCCTGCGCAAGTATATACCCGCCTGCACTGATCGGATTCCGCTTTTTCTCCTGACTTTTAACGGTCAGAAACCATGTCGATCCAAACAATGTCACGAATCGAGGTACTCCATGAAACCGTTTATCCGACGCCTTGGCCGCATTTTTACGGCGAGCCTTCTGAGCTTACATATGATCTTATCTCCCCTGCAGATCCAACCGGTGTATGCCACCGAGACCCATACGCTGGGAGAAAATCTCACCGTCTATGTGGACGATCATGCACCGGGCATCGTACGGACCCTGCACTATGAATATGCCAACAATCGCTACCTATCCCTTCGGGATCTGGGCGCTCTTCTAACCGGAAGTGCCGGTTCATTTTCTCTTTCTCTGTCCGGCAAACAGTTTGATCTTACCACCGGCGTCGCATATACTCCGGCAGGCGGCGAAAATACGCCCTTCGAGGAGCCCCTGGAGTACGCTACCAAGGATCTGTCCTCCATGAATCTGAATGTAAACGGTGAAGCCGTTAAATATTATACTTTTATGGGAACCAATGCAGCAGGAAACACCGATTGCTTCGTAAGCATCACGGATCTGCCGCTCATCCTGGATATACAGATGTGGATCCGGGATGATGCCCTGTTCATCAATACCGGCGAAGCTTTTCAGGTGGATCTTCCCACCTGGGCACAGGAAGGCTTCTTCCAGGAAGTCTACAGTGCGCTCACCGGAGATGCCTCCACCGGAGATATCTATTACAGCTACATGGCGGCTCTGTCCGTTCCCGTGGCCAGCACCTCCAAGCTGATGACGCTGCTGTGTATCATGGATGCCATAAATGCGGGCACCATTTCCATAACAGATACCGTAGTGATCTCTGAAAAAGCTGCTGCCCTCTCCCAAACCGAAGACGGCGTGATCAAGATGGAAGCCGGCATGACCTGTATGGTGGAAGAGCTTCTATACGGTCTGATGCTTCCTTCCAGCAACGAATGTGCTCTGGCCCTTGCAGAGCATCTGTGCGGCTCTGAGGAAGCCTTTGTAACCCTGATGAATTCCACAGCGGTATCTCTTGGCCTGTCCGAGGGCACCATTTTCTATAATCCCAACGGACTTCCGGCTTACAGCGATTCCGTCGCAGCTACCAAGATGCAGAACCACATGACAGCTTCCGATATGTTCCTTCTGGTTCGCCATCTGCTGACGACTTACCCGCAGGTGATCCGTATTACCTCTCAGAAAGAACAGGATCTTCCTTCCTTTGAACTGACGGTGAAGAACACCAATCCCCTTCTTTACAATATGAAGGACGTGATCGGTCTGAAAACAGGTACCACCAATATGGCCGGAGCCTGCCTGGTTTCCGCCATGGAAGTCGTAGATAATGAGGGCAATCCCCATATGCTCATCGCCATGGAATTCGGCGGAGAAGATAACACCGTACGGACCACCATGTCTCAGCTGCTGCTGACATATGCCAGACAGGTGCTCCTTACCGGAAATGCAGGGGGCTCCGAACTAACCCCTCTTACCACCCTGCCTGCCTCTGCGGAAGAGCTGATCCGTCTGGTGGTGCGCTCCATGGATTAACACAGACCGAAAAAATCATATTGCCGCAAACCCATTTTCCAGATCTGCAATAATATCATCGATATGTTCCGTACCGATGGAAAGTCTGATGGTATTCTGACGGATACCCTGATCCAGAAGTTCTTCCTCGGATAACTGGGAATGAGTCGTAGAAGCAGGATGGATCACAAGGCTTTTCACATCTGCCACATTGGCCAGCAGAGAAAAGATCTTCAGATGATCGATGAATTTCCAGGCTTCCTCTTTTCCGCCTTTTATCTCAAAGGTAAAGATTGAGGCTCCTCCGTTGGGGAAATATCTTTCATACAGTTCGTGATCCGGATGGTCTTTCAAAGAAGGATGATTTACCTTTTCTACCTTCGGATGATTCTGCAGATATTCCACTACTTTCCTGGTATTTTCCGCATGACGATCCAGTCTTAAGGAAAGTGTCTCTACCCCTTGTAACAGAAGAAATGCATTAAAGGGAGAAATCGTTGCTCCCGTATCTCTTAATAGGATTGCTCTGACATAAGTAACAAATGCTGCAGGGCCAACTGCGTCATAGAAAGAGATTCCGTGATAACTGGGATTCGGTTCTGCGATATTTGCATACTTACCGCTTGCCTTCCAGTTAAATTTACCGGACTCTACTATAATTCCGCCAAGGGTTGTTCCATGACCGCCAATGAACTTTGTTGCAGAGTGAACGACGATATCTGCACCATGCTCGAAGGGACGGATCAGATAAGGTGTTCCAAAGGTATTATCTACAACGACCGGCAATCCATGGTTGTGTGCGATTTTGGCTATGGCGTCGATATCCGGAATATCACTGTTGGGATTTCCCAGAGTTTCCAGATAGATCGCTCTTGTATTGTCCCGGATTGCTCCCTCTACCTCCTGCAGATCGTGTGCATCCACAAAGGTTGTTGTGATCCCGTATTGCGGCAGGGTGTGTGCAAGAAGATTATAACTTCCGCCGTAAATGGTCTTCTGAGCCACAATGTGGCCTCCGTTTGCTGCCAAAGCCTGGATCGTATAGGTAATTGCTGCAGAACCGGAAGCAAGTGCTAATGCTGCGCTTCCTCCTTCTAATGCAGCCAGACGTTTCTCCAGAACATCCTGTGTGGAATTTGTAAGTCTTCCGTAAATATTTCCGGCGTCTGCAAGACCAAAACGGTCTGCTGCATGTTTACTGTTATGAAATACATAGGAGGTTGTCTGATAGATCGGTACCGCTCTGGAATCCGTTGCCGGGTCTGCCTGCTCCTGTCCTACATGTAACTGTAATGTTTCAAATTTATACTCACTCATGATAAGAATCTCCTTTGCTTTTTTGTTATGAGCTCATTTCCTTTTGTTGAGATTCATATTATCATTTGTGTTTTTAGTTGAAAAATACATAGTTTTGATCGTCAGGTATAGGAACTTCCTATGACAGAATAAGATTTCCGTTCCAAACAACGTATTAAGGGGGTGCATTTTTGCACCCCCTTATGGGCAATAAGGAACAGGATCGATATAAAAGTTTAACTCATGCATCTCATACATTGATCTTCTTTTTTTTAAACAAACTTTTCTTTTTTCAAAATTACCTCAACATGATCATGGGATATATCTGTTATGCTCTAATACAATTTCCCGTTAGAACGAAAAATTATAATTTAAACAACTATCAAGAATATATTTTCCTGATATATTCTTGAGTTTTATAAAAATCGCTTCTTAAGTTCTCTGATTTTATGAAAGCACACATTTAACATGTCGAAGTCAACTGTACCATCCTTTGCGAGGGCAGTAGACTCAACAGTAAAATCATCCATATATCCATACTTTCCGAGCTTTTTAAAAAAGCCATCAAAGTCTATATGTCCCGCCCCAATCGGAAGCACCTGCATATGTGCCCAGTCCTTGTATCCACCGCCATAATCATTTACATGTAAGTGTCTGATCCGACCTTCCCGAACAATATACTCATATTCAGCAGAAAAAATCTTCATTGTCTGGTCATGGAATTCTGCCATCTTGGTATCATATACAAAGGCTGCATCCGGGTATCTCTTTGCCACCAGATCCATGTTTTCCAAAGGACTGTTGGTATTGCATATAACATTCTCCACGAGAAGTTCAATTCCGGCTTTATCTGCTAATAACTTCCATTCGCCAAATCGCTCGACGTTCTTCTCAATGTTCTTATCAGATACGGTTCCATTCCATAGATGCAGGACCATTTTTTCTGCTCCAAGCCTTTCAGCCAATTTCAAATTGAGCCTAAACCTTTCTGTTCCCCGGATAAAAGTCTCCTTATCTTCATCCGGTGTCATTACATAATCATGAAATCTCCCTTCTGAAAATGTGGAAGTCATACCACATAATGCTTCACCTAATGATTTTTGACTATGTATTACCGGTATATTCAACCCATAGGAATTCACAGACGCAATCACATCATCCAAAATAGGATACCATGAACTACTCATCATAAGTTCAAAACCATCACAATCTAACTTTGGTGCATATTCTTTTAGTAATGCATAGTCATCATTATTGGCTTTACCAATAATCGCTCCTGATGAGCATAATATTTTATTCATAATGTTCATGTCCCCTATTAGAACGAAAAA
>JAIKYN010000237.1 GCA_024683155.1 Lachnospiraceae bacterium
TTGGAATCCTTCGTAGCGATATACTACGCCCCAGATCCATCCACGCATATATTCGTTTTCATGGATCAGATACACACCCATAACCCCCTGGGCGATCCCATTGATCCAGCGCCTTGCTCCCAGATGGTGATCCTTGAAAAACAGGAAGATCAGCACCATGCTCACCAGGATCAAAGGACTCTCTTCCGAAAACAGCAAGGCATACACGAAACTGCTGATTTCGGCATTCTGAATGTACAGATCCGTAAATACTTCGATCAAAACGCCGGCTCCGTAGAGAGCAATCCCCAGCAAAAGCCGTCTTGTTGGGTTGACCCCTTTTTGTTTCTCCCGAAAAAAGCGTCCCACATAGGCTCCGATGAGGTACACCGTGAGAAACCAGAGCAACGGGCTCCACACCAGCTGAGAGTACTCGGTCTCCATCTTCCGAAAGGCCAGCCGGTTCAGCAGCGGCGTTACATACAACATGCTGCAGCTAAACAGTAACAGTCTGCGGTGATCCTGCTTTCCCAGCATCAGAAGTCCTTTATTGATAAAAGGAAGCAGCAGGAACATCAGGATATACACCGTCATAAACCAGTAACGGGCGAACATAAACGGAAACAGGTTCTTTACCAGGGTGGAGAGCTTGAAGGTCTCTGCTCCTGTCAGACAGGCAATGGCAAAGAAGACTACCCCGCAAAACTGCATGGCACATTCTGTTTTCAGCAGGTTATAGGGCTTACAATCCTTGCGGACACAAAAATAACCCGTGATGAGCACCAGCAGGATCACGGCTGCTTTTCCGCCCTGTCCCAGAAACAGGATGGCATATTTATTTGTCACCGAAGTCCCGGCAAAGATTGCCAGGCCTCCCTTGTTGTAATAATGATGACCGATGATCATCAACATGGCGATGATCCGAAGAAGCTCAAAGGAGGATTCCCGGTCGGTCTTTTTCACAATGGTTTCCAATACAGACTCCCTTAAAACCGGTCTTTCACAATATAGATAGGCCGGTTCTTTGTTTCCATATAGGTTTTAGCCAGATATTGTCCCACGATGCCCACACAGAACAGCTGTACACCACTGACCAGCAGGTAGATACATACCATGGAAGGCCAGCCGCTGGTAGGATCGCCAAAAGCAAGGGTCCGGATGATGATCACCAGGATCATGATAAAAGCCACCACGCAAAAGACCATGCCCAGAACCGATGCAATGGCAAGAGGCGCCGTGGAAAAAGCCATAATACCGTCTAAGGCATACAGCAGCAGTTTCCAGAAGGACCACTTGGTCTCCCCCTTCATCCGTTCCACATTTTCGAATTCCAGCCATTTGGTTTCAAAGCCAACCCAGCCGTAGATCCCTTTGGTAAAGCGATTATATTCCTTCATGGACAGGATGGCATCTGCCACCTGCCTTGTCATTAAGCGATAATCACGGGCTCCGTCCACGATCTCCGTTTTGGAGATCTTCCGCATCAGGCGATAGAACCCTCTGGCAAAGAAGGAGCGGATGGGAGGCTCTCCTTTGCGGGATACCCGGCGGGTTGCCACGGAATCATACCCCTGGTCGATCCAGGAGAACATCTCCGGAAGCAGGGCCGGCGGATCCTGCAGGTCCGCATCCATGGTCACCACATATTCCCCCTTTGCTGCTTCAAAACCGGCATACATGGCAGATTCTTTCCCGAAGTTCCGGGAAAAAGACACCAGATGCACCCGTTCATCTTTCTCGTGAAGGCTCTTCACTTTATCTACGGTATGGTCGGAAGAGCCATCGTTTACATAGATGATCTCCACTTCCAGCCCTCTGGACGTAAAGAAGCCGTCATTTTTCATCAGTTCCGTATAAAAGTCTTCTACCGTCTCTTCTTCGTTGTAACACGGTACGATCACACTCAGTAATGCCATAATGTCTCCTGCTTAGTGAAACAGTCCTCCATTCAATAAATAACCAAAGTAAATGATACCACAAATAAGGTGGCAGAAAAAGGTGAGCCATCCTAGCATCGGACGAACCTCCAACCGCTTCCTGGAGGCGATCGTTCGCTGCATCAGCACCATGGTTCCGGTAAGAAATACCAGAAACATACCGGCCATATACCCCCAGGCGAAGTTCATATGCATCATCCGGTAGCCTTTCTCATAGAGGAACAGGGCAGAAAGAAGACCTGCCACATAGACTTCCCAGGACAGACGATACCAGGTGATCTTGAAGGCATCGGAATACAGGATGGCGATCATTAACGGGAAGAAGATCCCGCGGAATACCGCTACGGGAATGTTGTCCGTAAGGCTTCCCCATACCGCTGCCATACCAAATCCCACACCCAGGGATTCCGCACCGGCTTCTCCGCTGTTTCCAAACAGGAAGACACCGGCGTATTGATAGATCAGATCCAGAATGGTGGGAATAAACAAAACCCCCAGTAAAAGGATCTCTTTCAGATTCTTCCCCCCGGCAGAAACAAGACGCACCAGCAAGATCACCAGGGCAGCCGCTCCGAAGATCAGGGTAAAGCTGGGTTTGGTCATGGTGGCAAAAAGCAGCCACAGGGAAAACAGCAGGCCTTTTTTTAAGGAATATCCTTCCTCCAAAAGCGTTGCAAAGGAAAAGAATGCAAGCAGCATAAAGCCCCTGGCCGCCAGATAGGTGCCGTTATGGTACGGGTTGGGCGTAAAGACCCCAAGATACCGGTGAGCTTCCCCGGAAAGATAAGCGCTGCTCATGGGATAGACCATGGACACCAGCATCAAAGAGACAGACAGGAGTGCCGGTAAGATATTCTGCCAAAACAGGTTTATACCCTCGACGTTTCCTTCCGCGTTCTCCTCCCGCCTGTTACATTGCTTCATCAGCTTGCAAAGCACCAGATACGTCACAAGTAGTCCTAAATCATTAAGTACCAGAGTTGCTAATGCAACGGCATGCTCCGGCGTAGTAAACAGACGGAACACCTTCCCTGCCCAGAAGTATATGGGATAAGGGAACGAAAAGCCGCTGTTGATCCCCTGCACCTCTGCTACATAAGAGGGCATGTCGGAGATATACCTTCCGTCATAGCCCACCGTTTGCCGGTGAAACAAAAACAGCGTTACCACACTGTAAAGAAGCAGCAGGATCCCCAAAAGCATATGCGGTTTTAGAGTCGCAAATAAGGATTGCTCCTTTTTATTCATCCGTTGCCACCTCATAACGGTCATATACGATCAGATCCGCATTCTGCGCGATCACCTTCCGGCCGAAATCATGAAGATACTGATCCACCTGTCCGCCGGGAATGGTTCCCACATAGCGGCATTTTAGAGTTTCTTCCTGTGCAAGGACATATTCCGCATAACACAGGTTAATCCCAAAGCCTTCCGGCACGGCGTAAAACTGCTGCCATTTCACCGCCTTGGCATCTTCTCCCACATAGTCCCACAATACCCATACAATGGTGTTGTCAAAATTGGGAACATCATCCAGGATCAGTTCCATGGAATCCCGCAGCTGCACATTCAGATCATCGATCTGGGCGGTAAGTTCCTCCGTCGCAAAGGGGATCCGGAAATCATACGGCGTATTGGCCCGTACCAGATACAGGAAAGCAAAGGATGCCACAATAAGACCGGTCCGGAGCCACTCTTTTACCGACAGATCTGCCTCCATGGCCAGCACCATAATGCCTGTCGCCACAAATGCGATCACATGACGGCCTCCCTCCTGAAGACGATACATCAATAGGATCGCCGCAAAAAATCCCACATAGCAGATCAGAAGCTGCAACAGGAGCAGGAACATTCCTTCCTGTGTCTTATCTCCCTTTGCCAGAAGAATGCACTTACGAATGAAAACGGTCAATAAAAATAAACCGATGATCATAAAGCCCAGATACAGTCCGCCGGATGCATAGCCGGTCAGAACGCACTGCAGGGCCATCTTGGCAATGAATAAGAAAGAATCCCAGGCGCGATGCAGGGTAAACAGAACGCCTCCAAGAAAGCCCCTTTCTCCGAAGGCTTCGATCCAATCGGTATAAAACAGGTCCGTAAGATACGCTGCACTGAGATAATGATTCAGCCAGTAATAGACCCCCCCCGTTAGTCCCAGAACCCCAAGCATGGTAGCGATGTGCCCTTTATTTCCCCGGATCAGGTAAAAACCGGGTAAAAAAAGCAGCAGGATAAAATAGGGCCGCATCCAGGTGAGCACCACCGTAAGAACAATGGAAACCACCAGTTTCCATGTTTTCTCTTCCTGGGCATAGCTGATAAACAGACCCACGATCAGAAGCATCAGACACCAATGGGCTACTTCCGGCATCCCCGACAACGTAAAGCGGGTCATCTGCGAATACACCCCAAAAGGGATCACGATGGCAAATATCTGCTTCCAGGTAGGTCTTAATAAAAATGCCAGTAGAAACAGGGTCAGCATCATAAGGAACAGATTACAAAGGACCGGAGAAAAGATATTCCAGCCCAGGATCTTCCCCCAGATCACCCAGGGAAATAAAAGCACCGGACTCCAGGCCGAAAAGGACAAATAAATTCCATGGCTTTCATTAAAACCAAAATACCCCTGAGGATATCCGAACTTTACTACATTCTCCGTTAGCTTGTAGTAAAATAGCTCATCGTTCCACTCAGAGGCCGGTATGTATACATCTAAAATTGTTTTTCCTTGTAACGCACAGGCAAGGATAGCAAAAAGAAGGGGGCAAAGCGCCATGACAAGCGCTTTAACCCATATTCCTTTATGGTTTGTCTGTGCGGATCTCTCAGCCTGATTCATCGGTTTAGAAACCCTCTTCCTCCATATATACTCGGATCGCATCGTGCCAGTCGGCAAACATAAAATTACTGGTCAGTTTCAGCATATAGTTCTCCAGAATGGAATAAGCAGGACGCTTTGCGGGAGAATTGTACTCTTCCGTAGTAATCGCCTTTACCGTGGTACCGGTACCTGCCAGCCGGAAGATCTCGGATGCAAAATCGGACCAGGCACAGCTTCCCTCGCAGGTTCCGTGGAATATACCGTAATTGTCCGTAGGAAGTAAATAGGCAATGGCTTTTGCCAGTTCGGCGGCAGATGTAGGCGAACCTACCTGATCGTTGACAACACTGATGGTATCATGGGTTTCTGCCAGCTTTAGCATGATCCGTACAAAATTCCTGCCATCTCCGTACAACCACGCCGTACGAATGATGAAATAATCTTTTGCAAAGTCTTTTACGAAGTTCTCACCGGCCAGCTTGGTTTTTCCGTACATGCTCACAGGTCCGGTAGGATCAAACTCGATATAAGGCGTATCATGCACTCCTTCAAACACATAATCCGTGGAAATGTGAATCAGTTTTGCACCCACCTCGGTGGAAGCGATGGCCAGGTTACGGGGTCCGATGGCATTGATCCTGGTACAGGCATCCACATCGGTCTCACATTTATCTACATTGGTATAAGCCGCGCAGTTTAAGATCGCATAGGGTTTTACTTCCCTTGCAAGCTTCAGGACGGCATCCACATCGGTGATGTCCAGTTCCGCCACGTCGGTATTGACC
>JAIKYN010000256.1 GCA_024683155.1 Lachnospiraceae bacterium
CGAGCCTCTTCGGATGAACAGCCCCATTAACTGGGAAAACGGCAGTCCCACACTTTGAATGGTCCGCTCCGAAGTATGCTCCATGATAAAGTCACCCCGTCTTACAAAATCCAGGAAGGGCACAATAAACCAGGCATTTAACAAAAGAGTGATGCCTGCTGCCCCGCCGATGACGGCAAGGGTCTTCTTCCGGAAGGTCCGAAGGGCCAGAAGGGCACATAAAAGTACCGAGAAGATCACCGTGATCATTCCCGATAAGGAATGGGTTTGAATGAGACCGGAAAAGCCCAGCGTCAGGAAGACTCCGCCTTTCCAATAATCCGCATCTTCCGTCTCCCGGGTATACAGCTGATAAAAGCCCAGGGCAATAAACGGCAGGAACATCATGGCCCCTGCTCTGCCCAGCGCCGCATACACATACTGGGAAAACAACCGGTCCGGTGACAAGGTGTACAGAAGGGCCGCGATCAGCCCCGTCCATTTGTCTTTGGCAATCTTAGTAAAACAATCATAAGAGATAAAAGCGGTGCCCAGGTTAATGGCAAACAGCAGCATCTTATAAGCCGCCTGTACCGAAAAACCGGCCAGACGCAGAAGTGCCGGAAAATACAGCAGTATCTCTCCGTAAAAAACAGAAGATGCATAACCGTAACCACACAGCCATTTGGGAGCGATCCGCACCGGGAACTGGCCGGATAAAAGGCCGTCCTTTACTCCCTCGATACGCATCAGATGGAAGATCAGATCTCCGCCGGAAATGGTGTAGTTTTTACACAAGGGAATGGAGGCCAGGGCCGTGATCACAAGAACGCCCACTGCCTGCACAGGAAAACGTCTCTGCACCATACGGCTGACCACTAAGTTCAGAGTCAGCATCAGCAAGAATACAATAACCAGGATCCCCCGATAAAGTCCGGAGGTTTCCACAATGTCCAGGTCCCCCACCAGGAGGCTTCCGTTTCCGGAATAAAGCACCTGCAGGGTAAGGGTATCCACAGGCTTAAGCACCCACATCTGGAAGGATGTAGACGAACGCCCGTGATACAACGTGGCTCCGTTGGTATATACGCCGGTGGTAACGCCGTCCTCTGCTACGCAGATCAGACTGTCCCCTGCCGTATCTTCTCCATAGGGAAGAACCACACGGTATACTCCCCGGTCCAGACAGAGCGGTCCGATGGTTACGAAAGGCGTATCCGTATGCTCGGAAGCGATACACCAACAAGAGGCGGCATCATAAGTGCCGCCTGAAACAGAATACTGCTTTGCCGAAATCCGGATCACATCATTCTTATGAAACACTGTGATCCCAAGTAATAACAGTAATACAACGGCTTCCGCCAGAAGCAGAAGCCGTCCCTGTTTTGTTTTCCAAAAGCCTTTTAACATCTATAACTTCCTAAGATCCGGCTCTTGCCGGTTTTTAATACATCAGTTCTGCCAGGGTATCAAAGAGAAGATCCGGCTGGATGGGCTTATTCAGATTCCGGTTCATTCCCGCTTCCTCGCAGGCTTTGATGTCCTCTTCGTACATATCGGCACTCATGGCGATAATGGGAATAAAGGAAGAATCTGCTCTGCCCGCACTACGGATCTGCCGGGTAGCTTCAAAACCATCCATGACCGGCATACGCAGATCCATCAGGATGGCATCAAAGTAGCCGGGTTCATTGTCTTGATACAGTCGAAGCGTTTCTTCTCCGTTGGCGGCTACCATCACGCTGATCCCTTTATTTTCCAGGATCATACGGGTTACTTCCGCGTTCATCTCATTATCTTCCGCAATGAGCACTCTGCGTTCTGCAAAGATCACATCCGAAGGATCTTTCTTCTTATTGCTATCTGCAGACGTACCGGTTCCGCCTCCGGCATCCTCTGCGATCTCCAGCGGAAGCGTAACGGTAAAGGTAGAACCTTTACCCAGCAGGGAGTCCGCGCTGAGATCCGCCTGCATAACGTCCGCCAGTTGTTTTGCCACCGGAAGTTCCAATCCCGTTCCATTATAGCCGTCCCGGTATCCTGTACGTTCTTTAGAGAAAAGATCAAAGATATGCGGCATGAGATCCTTGGAGATGCCCACTCCGTTATCCTTGATACTGATGGTATATATGATCTTATTATCTCCGTAAGGAGCTTCATTTGCCATCATCTGCACCTGTTTTCCCGCAGGTGTATAACGTACTGCATTATAAAACAGCACCGACATCATATTCCGGACCTTGCTGACATCGATCTTCATCATCCGGTCTGTCAGATTGCCGAAATCCGCCTTGTAATGAACCCCCTTAAGAGAAGCCTCCTTGGCAGTCTTATTGGATAACTCTGTCAGCAGTGCTGTGAAACTATAGTCCGAAATGTGCAGGCGGCTTTCCTTGTCCAGGGTATCCAGTGTCTGTACATCATTTATGGAATTCAAAAGTTCCGTAGAGGAAGCATCCAGCTGGCGGAAATACTGATCGAACTTCGCCCGCTCTTCCTTGGTCATGACTACCTTGGAAGCCGCTTCCTTCATCAGAGAAAGAAGACCGGTAATGGATGCCAGAGGCGTACGCACGTCGTGGGTTACCTTGCTTAATACCGCGGATTTGATCTGTACCGCGTCATTGGCATTCTTAAGAGCATGTGCCAGAGCCGTATGATTGGTATTCTCTCCCTCGATGATATCCGATACGTCCGTCGCCGTAATGATGAACCTCCTGGTGGCAGGATCCGTATAGGATGCACGGAACCGGAGATAATGCACTTCTTTGTTATCATACATACAGCCAAATACTGCGGCTGCCTGCCGTCCCTGATCCAGCACGCCCAATATATGGCTATAGTCCATAACGGTGCGGAATCTCTCCTGCTCCTCCGGAAGGAGATATTTTTCCAGTTTCAGCATATCCTCAACGAAGGTATCCCCTTCTGTCCCGGGGCGCGGTCCATTATATCCCTGTTTCTCAAAGGTCTTATATCTGCCGGTAACACCGTCAACTACCCCGACAAACTCATAATCCTGATCCACGACATGGTTAAAGATATCAGCCACGGAATGCTCACGGTTTACATCATAAGCGTAAATGAAAGCCATGATATGGCCATTCTCCGGGTTTGTATGCAGGCGAACCAGTACCTTTACCCATTTGGGCATACCCTCGGAAACCGCAGCCTTCCCTTCAAAGGAAAGCTCCTTCTTGCCGTCGGCATAACTGGACAAAAGGTATTCTTTGGAAAATACCGTTGCCAGATTCTTCTTCATGGCATCATCTTCCGCAAATTTCTGCATGATACGGGACAGTTCTTCCAACGTAGGGACTTCTTCTGCCGTGTCATGGCGTTCCTCATAGGACATGGTCTCAATGATGCCCGTGGTAACATCCGCACGGGCTTTGGAGATCATCTGCTCGTTTAAGTCTGCCTTCTGGATCTCCAGTTCTTCCTGATAATGGCGCTCTTTAATACGGATCGCCGTGTAATCCAGGCTGCATCCGATGGCGTAGGAAGGCTCTCCCCGGTCATCGCACACCGTATAATAGGTGCACTCCTGCCAGTTATCGCCTCCGTCCTTATTGCGAAGATGCATCTCGGCCCGGATCTGGGTAATGCCGTCTTTCAGCTGACGGTACATATCCAGATACGTTTCCTCAGAGTCTTTCAGGATCAGACCGTTATCCAGCAGGACCTCCGGCATCCCTTCTCCTTTTGCGGGAATACCGAAACGACCGGCTGTCTCTTCCGAGATGCTATAGGTATCATTATTTAAGTCAAACTCCCAGATACTCAGGGATGAATCCGCGATGGCCAGTTCATACTTCTGCTTCTGGATCCGGTTCTGGATCTCTTCCGTGATATTCCGGGTGATACCAACCGTACGGATGATCTCACCGAATTCATCCCGCAGATTCCGGATGTAGACTTTGGTACAGATAAACTCCTCCGGATCAACGGCGCTGCGGATCCAGATCTCATCCTGTACCATCTCTTCACCGGCACAGATCTTATCAAAAAGAGCACGCAGTTTCTCTTCGGAATCCTTCCGTACATCTCCCATAAGGATCTTGGTCTCCGGATAATCCGGCTGTACGGAGATCAGCTCCTCCAGCTCTTCCGCCGTGGTCTGATCCTGGAAATAGGTCTGCGTCAGAATATCGTAATGCCATAAGCAGATCCGGTCATTCTCAATAGCGACCCGATAAGCCATCTGGCTTTCTTCCAGTTTTACT
>JAIKYN010000298.1 GCA_024683155.1 Lachnospiraceae bacterium
GGTATGATACAATAAATCTTACCGGAATCTGATTCCGTTTTTTTGTGTTGGAGGTGTATGTTTTGAAGATCATTAAGCGAAACGGTGCGGAAGAAGTCTTCGATCTGAAGAAGATCATCGCAGCGATTCATAAAGCAAACGAAAGTGTGGAAGAAAGCTGTCGTCTTACCGACGAGGAGATCGATGATCTCTCCGATGTGGTACAGCACCAGTGTGAAGATATGGGTCGGGCCCCTTCCGTAGAGGAGATCCAGGATCTGGTAGAGAACCAGCTTATGAAATACTGCGCCTATGAGCTGGCACGCAGCTATATAACCTATCGTTATAAGAGAGCTCTGGTCCGGAAGTCCAATTCCACCGATGACCAGATCCTGTCCCTTCTGGAATTTAATAATGAAGAAGTAAAGCAGGAGAATTCCAATAAGAATCCCATTGTAAACAGCGTACAGCGTGATTATATGGCCGGCGAAGTCAGCAAGGATATCACAAGACGTTTCCTGCTGCCTCCGGATATTGCGGATGCGCATCAGAAGGGTCTGATCCATTTCCATGATGCAGATTATTTTGCCCAGCACATGCATAACTGCTGTCTGGTCAATCTGGAGGATATGCTCCAGAACGGTACCATCATCAGTGAGACCATGATCGACAAGCCCAAGAGCTTTTCCACCGCTTGTAATATCGCAACCCAGGCCATCGCACAGATCGCCAGTTCCCAGTACGGCGGACAGAGTATTTCTCTGGCCCATCTGGCTCCCTTCGTAGAGATCAGCCGTCAGAAATTCCGTAAAGCGGTAACGGCTGAATTTGAAAGCCAGAATATCACGGTATCTCAGGAGCAGATCAACAATATCGCAGAGATCCGTCTTCGGGAAGAGATCAATCGTGGTGTACAGATGATCCAGTATCAGGTGATCACTCTGATGACCACCAACGGACAGGCTCCTTTTGTTACGGTCTTCATGTACCTTCATGAAGCACCGGAAGGACAGGTTCGGGACGACCTGGCTCTGATCATTGAAGAAATGCTGAATCAGCGTATCAAGGGTGTTAAGAATGAGGCCGGCGTTTTCATCACGCCTGCATTCCCCAAGCTGATCTACGTTCTGGAAGACGATAATATCACCGAAGGCTCCAAATATTGGGAACTGACCAAACTGGCCGCTAAATGTACCGCCAAGCGTATGGTACCCGATTACATCTCCGAGAAGGTGATGAAGGAGTTAAAGGGTGGCGATGTATATGTTTGTATGGGTTGCCGCAGCTTCCTGACACCCGATCGTTTTACCGATGCCGGTGTGGACAATATCGCAAAAGCCAAGAATTATAAAAAGGGTGTTCACAAATACTATGGTCGTTTCAATCAGGGTGTGGTTACCATTAACCTGGTGGATGTGGCTTGCAGCTCTTACGGCAATGAGAAGGAATTCTGGAAGATCCTGGATGAACGTCTGGAACTGTGCCATCGTGCTCTGATGTGCCGTCATGAACGTCTGAAAGGTACTTTATCCGATGTGGCTCCTATCCTTTGGCAAAATGGTGCTCTGGCACGTCTGGAAAAGGGTGAGACCATTGATAAGCTGTTATATGACGGCTATTCCACCATTTCCCTTGGCTATGCCGGGTTGTGCGAATGCGTTTACCGCATGAAGAATGTCAGCCATACTTCCCCCGAAGGAAGTGAATTTGCCACTCGGGTCATGCAGCGACTGAACGATGCATGCCAGACCTGGAAAAAGGAAAGCAACATCGATTTCTCCGTATACGGAACTCCACTGGAAAGCACCACTTATAAGTTTGCCAAGTGTCTCCAGAAGCGTTTCGGTATCATTCCCGGAGTGACCGATCGCAATTATATTACCAACAGCTATCATGTACATGTAACGGAACAGATCGATGCTTTTGAAAAGCTTCGCTTTGAGTCCCAGTTCCAGAAGCTTTCTCCCGGCGGTGCCATTAGCTATGTGGAAGTTCCCAACATGCAGAACAATCTGGATGCGGTTCTCTCCATCATGCAGTTTATCTATGATAACATCATGTATGCAGAGCTGAATACCAAATCCGATTTCTGCCAGGTTTGCGGTTTTGACGGCGAGATCAAGATCGTATCCGATGAGGATGGCAAGCTGGTTTGGGAATGCCCTAATTGCGGCAATCGGGATCAGAATAAGATGAATGTAGCCAGAAGAACCTGTGGTTATATCGGAACACAGTTCTGGAATCAGGGCCGTACACAGGAGATCCGTGAAAGAGTGCTTCACGTTTCCAACGATATGTCCCCGGAAAAAATTTTTTAAAAAATGAGTAAAAAAATGAACATTATTCCCGAGAGAACTGGAATTTTTGTTTCTCTGATTTTTCTAAAAAAATGAACATTATAAATAGCAAGGTCGGATATTCATCCGGCCTTGTTGTTTAGAAAGGAAAATATGAACTACGGTAAAATAATCAGCACAGATGTTGCCAACGGGATCGGTTGTCGAACATCTTTCTTCGTATCCGGATGTACGCACCACTGTAAAGGATGTTTTAATGAGTGTACCTGGGATTTCAATTATGGTGTTCCTTATACAAAAGACGTTCAGGATCAAATCGTAGAGTCTCTAAAGCCCAATTATATAGCTGGCTTAACGATTCTTGGTGGCGAACCAATGGAAGTTGCAAATCAAGTGGAGGTTCGTTCCCTCATAGAACAAGTTAAGAGCGAAGTTCCTCATGCAACCATTTGGATCTATTCCGGTTATACATGGGAAGAATTGACGGATCCTGTCAATAAGAGATGTCACAGCGAAGACACCATTCCAATCTTGTCTCAAATTGATATTTTAGTAGATGGTGAGTTTGTGGAAGAGAAAAAAGATATACGTCTAAATTTTAGAGGTTCCTCTAACCAGCGAATCATTGATGTCCCTGAAACTCTAAAGCAGAATCGCATTGTATTATC
>JAIKYN010000331.1 GCA_024683155.1 Lachnospiraceae bacterium
GAACTGCTCTTCTACGGCCAGATCGTAGAATGATCCGCCCTTGCAGGATTCCATCTATTCATGATTTTCCTTCCCGGAAGATCCTTTGATCAGGCACCAGTTTACAAAGCGGGAAGAAACCGGCATACATTTTTCTGCCACTGGTCCTACCAGAAAGGCACAGATGATGGTTCCCATGCCGAAGGTTCCGCCCAGCACAAATCCGATGCCCACAAACAATACATCGGTAAGGATCCGGACGATCCCGAAGCGTTTCCCGCTCTTCTCACTGATCACCACGGATACCAGATCATTGGGCCCGGTCCCTGCTTCGGAGCGGACCACCATGGACATACCAAAGGCCAGGATCACACATCCCAGTACCAGTACCGGGATCTTCACCGGCAGGGTCCGTTCACTGATCTTAAGAGGATCCAGCAACCAGGTAAAGACATCGATGATCGGTCCTCCAAAAAACATACACACCAGCGTTCCTGCTTTTATGTAGCTACGATCTACCAAAAGAAGGATCAGAATGATCAGAAAACAGATGCACATATGCACGGTTCCGTGGGTAGGTGTAAGGAGGCCGGTTTGCAGGATGAGCAGCCGGATCCCCTGGATCAGAACGTTAAAAGGATCGGCGCCCAGATCGGCCAGAAGAAATAAGGTTACCCCCAGATGGGCGATGATGAGTCCTATGAATAATGCCAGCAGGCGGATCCATTGTTCTTTTACCAAATGTCTCATGTGTTCCTTCCTTAGCGGAATCCGAAGATGATCTGTAAAAATATTCCCTGTCCTCTTCAGTATAACGTAGCTTTTTCCGTTTCAAAATCCCATTTTTATCAAAGTGATAAACAAATCCCCGGAGTGTTTGCTCCGGGGATTTATGCCATAGATTCTGCGAAATCCGATTTGAGGTATTGTCTGTTGAAAACTTGATTGGTTTGGTTTGTTGGTTTGGCCTTCTGACTTATCGTTCCAGTCGGAAGGCGTAGAATTCACCGGGCTGTAAGATCACTTCTCCGGTTAATTCTTTCACCCTCTCAAAGTCATAGATAAACTCATAGGTTCTCAGTTCCAGTACTTCATCGGCCATGCCATGGGGTAGACATATCCGGGTAAGTCTCGCTTTCTCTCCCCGAATATGCAAGGTAGCACGCACCGGATGGGCTTTTCCTGTCACATGTGCATACAGGATCATTACCCCGTTGTCGTACTGGAACAGGGATACATTGGGAGCCGAAACATAGACGCCGTCATAATTAAATACCGGCTTAATGCCGTCCATCGCCCAGGCGGGGACCCGGGCCATGTCAGAAGGGTTCTCCGGCGTATTGATCAGGTACATCCGGCCCTTTCCGTAAGTATCCCTTAGGAAAAGAGTCGTGTGATACTCTCCTGCGCCACCGTTTAAGAGTGACCAGGAAAGGTTGTTTGCCTGTTGTACATCCGCAAACAAAATGGGTTCCGCATCTTCTAAATAGCCAGCAGGATCATCGGTCTTAAAATACCGTGTCACATTTATTTTTCTTCCGGTGAAGTAGGAACTGCTCAGCTCGTTCCATTCCTCTTCCGGTGCTTTTTTCATAAAACCGGGGGTAACGAAGACGTTGCCTCCCTTTAACAGAAAGCCTTTCATTTTCCCGAACAGATCGGTATCCTGCAAAGAACTCTCCGTAAGAAGCACACTACCTTCCTCCGGGAAAATGGGGGTGGGACTTAAGGCAAAGCCCTGCATTCCCAGGAAATCCTCCAGATGGTTTTCGCCCTGGGAGGCATAGGGGATATACGCAGGGATTCCCACCGGTGCACCGGCCTGATCCAGGATCCTGTCGATCCGTTGAAATTGGAGGCCCAAAGGGGTCACCAGTTTATTGTCAATGAGATCCGACCACTGGAATAAAGTGATCTCCTCAGGTTTTGCAAAAGCGGAAAGATAGCCCTGCTCCAGATAGTCATCCATCGGCCAGCACTGATAGGTGTCAAACCAGGTTCCGTGGTTTCTGCCACCGGATGCGGCATCCATCCATCGTACCAGGGAATAACTTAAGTAAGTAGGTAAATGCTGGTCCTGGTATGCGCTGGAGCGGGTCTCTGTGCCGGT